>JAPOLP010000501.1 GCA_029977045.1 Planctomycetota bacterium | reverse complement strand
GTCCGGACGCAAAGCCGGCTGGTGTCGTGCCGGTTCCTGAAACGGTGACGCCAGTCTCGATTCCCAACGCGAAGCCGCGGAATGTCGTCTTTATTCTGTCGGACGATCATCGCTACGACGCGATGAGCTTCATGGGGCATCAGTTCGCTGAGACGCCGCACATGGACTCGATCGCCAGGAACGGCGTGCATCTGAAGAACGCGTTCGTCACGACGTCGCTGTGCTCGCCGAGCCGTGCGTCGATTCTCACCGGACTCTACACGTTCCGGCACCGCGTCATCGACAACAACCGCCTGGTTCCCGAAGGAACGAAGTTCTTCCCGCAGTACCTGCAGAAGGCCGGTTACTCGACGGGCTTCATCGGCAAGTGGCACATGGGCGGGCATCACGACAACCCGCGTCCGGGATTTGATTACTGGGTCAGCTTCAAAGGCCAGGGCAACTATCTGCCGCCGAATCCCAACTACACGATCAACGTCAACGGCGAACATGTCCCGCAGGACGGCTACATCACAACGCTGCTGACCCGGTACGCGATCGACTTCCTGGAACAGCAGAAGGGCAGCGACAAGCCGTTCTTTCTGTACCTGTCCCACAAGGCGGTTCACGCCAACTTCACGCCGGAAGAGAAGTACGACCAGAAGTTCGCCGACAAACCGTTCAAGCGTCCGGCCAGCGAAACGCTGCTGACCGACAACAAACGCAACCTGCCCCGCTGGCTGCTCGACCAGCGCAACAGCTGGCACGGCGTCGACTTCCCCTACCACAGCGATCTCAACATCGAGCAGTACTACAAGCGTTACTGCGAAGCCCTGTGCTCGGTCGACGACAGCGTTGGAGCCGTGCTGGACCAGCTTAAGAAGATGGGCATCCACGACGAAACGCTGGTCATCTACATGGGCGACAACGGCTTCATGTTTGGCGAGCACGGCCTGATCGACAAACGCGTCGCCTACGAGACCTCGATCCGCGTCCCGATGCTGATGCAGTGCCCGGACCTGTTCCAAGGCGGCACCGTCGTCGACAAGATGGTCGCCAATATCGACATCGCTCCGACGGTCATGGAATCGATGGGCCTCGAAAAGCCCGCTCACATGGACGGAGCCAGCTTCATCGACCTGGCTCGCGGCAAGGACGTCTCGTGGCGCGACTACTTCCTCTACGTGTACTACTGGGAAAAGAACTTCCCGCAGTCCCCGACCGTCTTCTCGCTGCGGAGCGACAAGTACAAATACTCGACGTACTACGGCCTGTGGGACACGGACGAGTTCTTCGACATCCAGGCGGACCCGATGGAGCAGAACAACCTGATCCGTGATCCCGCTCACGCGAAGCAGCAGAAGGCAATGGAAGACCGCCTCTACGAAATGATGGCGTCCCTGGGCGGCATGGACATCCCCATGAACCAGCCGCAGGGTAACTCGCAGAACAAACGCCTCAGACCCCGCAACGGCGACAACGCCGCCGACTTCCCCAGCGACCTGGTCGTCGACGAACCGCTCAACCGCAACGCGAAGTGACGCAGGCCAGAACTTGAATTGGCCGCAGATTGACGCAACACGTCACGGAGGCCGGATCAAGCGCAGCGCGATCCGTCAACGCGAGCTACACACGTCAGCCCACACCTGCACGCGTCATACGACTGACGCGCGGTCCACTTCCCAATACCTGAGCCGGCATTCGTCGAACTTCTGTTCGAGAAGTTCGACACCGTTTTGCTTACAGAATTCTCGTTCGGCAGTGGTGATTGGCAATAGCCACAGAAAGCGGACAATCCCGCTGTCCAACCTGCACACTTCCAAATCCGGGCCAAACGGATACGGGAGCGAAACGAGAACTGCATCGCACGCAGAATCTTCAAGCCAAGGCTCTCCCAGCGGCATCAAATGCCGACAACCAAGCGGGTCAAATGTCTGGCGGTGCGCAAACATGGCCAGGAGTTCGACGGCGCGGGGCGTTTCGTATGGACAGCTCAGCACAAACTCGAGTTTTTCGGACGTAGCTGTGCTCGCGAATGCAGCGCCAACTGACGCATAGTTCCAAAGGGAAGACTTCGGTCCGGGAGCGAAACACGCAACTCGAAATTCCGGCAGAACAGCCTGAATCGGTCCACGCTCCCACGAGAAGTACTCGACAGAATGCCCGTCGAAGAATTCTTCCAAGTGCCGCTCGATTTCTTTGAGTAAAGTTCGATCAAGCATTGCCGTTCCTCGGAATCTCTGTCGGGTACACAGGAAACCCTCGACACAACCAAATCACCTCTCGGTCGTCGCTGACGGCAAAAAGCGGTAGATCGTGTCGATGATGCGCTGATGGTGCTTTGTGCTACCGACGGTGTTGCTCTGCATCAGGAGGACGCCGCTGAGGTCTCTGTTGAAATCGATCCAGGCGACGGGGCCGGAGTAGCCGGGGTGGGAGTGCCACTTTGAGTGGCCGTTGACGTTGCTCTCGTGAAGCTGAAAGGCCAGACCGTAGCGGTTGTTTGTGCCGGGCTGAGGTTCGTAGAGCTGGCTGAGCGTTTCGGCTTTGATGAGCTGCTGGCCGTTGTGGACGCCTCGGTTCAGGTGCAGCTGCATCAGAACGCCAAGGTCGTCGAGCGTTGAGTACACTCCGCCGCCGGCTGTCGAGAGTCGCTTGTTCTGCCGCTCGGCGACTTCCAGGCCGAACGAATCCAGCTCGTAAACGTGCGGCTTGTTCGACTGGTACAGCGGAGCCAGCCGCTGCAGTTCGTCCGCCGTCGGCTGAATCGTCGAGTGCCGCAGGCCGAGTGGTTTGAAGACGCGATCCTGCATCAGCTCGATGAACGTTTTGCCGGTCTGCTTCTGAGCGACGCAGGCACACAGGTCGATCGGGCGACCGTACATCATCTTCGTGCCGGGTTCCGCGACGAGCCCCAACCGAACACACGCACTGACAAAGTCCTGGGGCGTCTGCGGAAAGTAGTAGTCTGCCTGCTGCGGATCGGTCTTCAGGAACTTGTTCTGCTGCATCCAGCCGTCGTTAGGGATTCCCGACGTGTGGCTCATCGCGTGCCGGATGCGAACCGGCTCGGCTGGTTTCCCGCCGTCGCGTAGGCGGATGTCAGCGAACTCGGGAAACGATTTGGAAATCGGGTCGTCGAACGTCAGCACGCCTTCGTCGACGAGTTTCGCCATCAGCGTCGCCGTGAAGATCTTGCCGGTCGATGCCAGCCAGCAGAGTTCGTCGACGGTGAACGTCGCTTTTGTTTCGAGATTCGCGACGCCGTGAGCTTCCCGCATGACGACCTGATCGCGATGGATCAGCAGAATCGAGATGCCGGGATAGTAGCCCTCGCTGATGACGGCTTTGATTTCCGAACGGATCGCCTCGCGGGCTTCGTCGGACAGTCCGGCGGACTCGGTTGACGATGACTCGCCGGCCTTCAGCCGCTTGAGCCGAATCCGGCGATACTCCATCTGCCCGCGATCGCCTTCGAGTCCAATCGGGCCGGTCTCGGGCACGGCCATGTCGTCGGTCAGCAGCTCGCCGTTGCAGGTCGCGTGAGCTACGCCGCCTTTCACCGTAACCACCAGCTCGTTCCAGTCGCCTTCACGGTACTGCTTCAGCTCCTTGTACGGACCAGCCAGCAGGTAATCGCGGCACTGCAACTGCGGCTGGCGGATGAAGACGCCGCTGTCGGCATTCGGCGTTGCACGGAACTCAAGCTTCAGAATGAAGTCGCCAGCGAATTCTTCCGTCGTCGAAATCTGCTGAATGCTACGTCCCTCGGCGGGGGTCTTCACGACGAGCCGTCCGTTGATCGCTGCGTACCGCCCGTCGCTGCTCTCGGGTTTTCCGTCGAACGCGACGGCCTCTTTGATCTCGACAAACACCGGCGCGTCGGGTCGCGGCTTTGCCGGCTGCTTGCGCGGCGGAGTCGGACGGAAGCCCCAGCCGGTCAGGTCGCGACCGTTGAACAGGCTGACAAAGCCCGGTTCGAGCTGAAAATCGTCGGCCTCAGTCTCAGAGAATCCCAGCGTCGCAAACACAGGCCGCAGCCCAGCCGCCCAGCGTTGATAACCGGCAGTGTTCAGATGCAGCAGATCCGGAAAGTACTTCGGATCGGCGTCGCCGGCTTCGTTCGCGAACAGCGTCCAGGTATCGACGACCGTGATCTGCGAGTCACCTCTCACTGCTGCGTCGTACAGCGAGTTCACCCGGTCGATCGTCTCGCGTGGCCGCTTCTTCTCGGCGGAACTCGGAAACATCCGGCACAGAACGATCGGCGTCTTCGGATTGTGCTCCTTGATCGCCGCGAGAATCTTCTGGAAGTTGCGACCGATCGCATCGGCGTCGATGCCGACCTCAACATCGTTCGTCCCGGCGAGGATGACGATGGCACTCGGATTGAGTGACAGCACGTCTTCCTGCAGACGGATCAGCATCCCGCGTGTCGTATCGCCGCCGATGCCCCGGTTCGCGAGCTTCATCCCCGGAAACTGATCCCGGAACTTCGCTCCCCAGCCCTGCGTGATCGAGTCGCCAAGAAACACGACGGCGTTTTGATCCTGCTCGACCTGCGTCGCCCACAGTGATCGGGATTCCGCCCAGCGTTTGACATAACCGTCGTACCGCCGCAGCGCTCCTTCGCCAGGCAGACCGTCCTCGGAAGCGGGCAACGCAAACCGGTCAGCCGCCGACGCAGCACTTGCCAGCGTGACTGCCACAAACACTGCCGTCAGCGCACGAAATACAGCTCTCATTCGATTCAGTCTCCTCGATGCGTATGCTCGATGTTGAACGGCCACCAGTCGCGGTTCCGGCAGGAAGCTGACCAGCCACGATGCGTGACGATTCGGGCCGAGATAGTAAGCGATCCGCCCGCGTCTGCGGTATCAGTCGGCACGTTCCAGACCGCTTCAATGAGTTCCCTCTCCGGCGTCGCTGCGTCATTCCAGCACGATTTACTGGCACCGCAGGCAATCGCGACGCGCCAGCTTGACACGTTCGACAGTCGAACCGGACACTTCTGTCTGCCGGTGACCCCCAGCGAATCTGTCTCCGACTTCCTGACCGCCGGCTTCCCGACTGCCCTGCTCCGTCCAGGCCCGCAATCGCGACCATGACCAGAGTCACGGTGAGATTCAGCC
>JAPOLP010000186.1 GCA_029977045.1 Planctomycetota bacterium | reverse complement strand
TAGATTATGCGAGCGCCATGGGTCGTGGATGCTGATGCCATCGGCTGACCCGATTGCTTACTTCTTCAGGAGTCCCATCGTGATACGCTCGCTGTCTTTGGTTGCTTTGTTGCTTATCACGCAGGCTGCTTCTGCGGACGACGCTCTTCCTCGAAGGCCGGAGGTGTTTGAGGTTGGGGGGCAGCGGGGGATGGTTTATGTGGCTCCGCAGCCTGCCGAGGGCAAACCGTGGGTGTGGTTTGCTCCGACCATCAAGGGGATTTCGCTGGCGCTGCGGAAGGTGTACTTCGAGGGCTTTCTGCGCGAGGGGATCAGCATCGCGGGGTTTGATCTCGGCGAGGTTCGCGGGGCGCCGGCGAGCACGGCGAAGTTCACGGCGTTCTATGACGAGATGGTCCGCCGGGGCTGGTCGTCGCGGCCGATCCTGCTCGGACAAAGCCGCGGCGGATTGATGATGCTCGCCTGGGCCGTGCTGCATCCGGAGAAGACGCGCGCGTTTGTCGGGATCTATCCGGTCTGCAATCTCGCCGGCTGGCCGATGAAGAACCTCCAGGTCACGCTCGCCGATTACGGTCTGACGGAAACCGAGTTCCGCGCGCGGCTGTCCGAGCTGAATCCGCTCGACCATCTTGACGGCCTGCTGAAGCACAAAGTGCCGATGTTCGTTGTCCACGGCGACTCAGACGTCTCGGTCCCGTACGAGGAAAACACGGCGATCCTGAAGCAGCGCTACGCAGCCGGCGGAGGCTCGATCACGGTCAAGCTGATCCCCGGCGAAGGCCACAAAGCAACGCCCTCGTACTTCGAGTCCCCCGAACTCCTCGCCTTCGTCCTGCACCACGCCAAACAGCCGTAGTCCGGTTTCTCCGAAACCGGAAGTACGACAGAGCAGACGTTGGCCTTTCTCAGGACGGAAAATCGCAGTTAACGCTCTGAGTGCCTTCTGCGTGGTTGCCAACTCATGGTTCGCTCGCTGCTTCTTCGACTTTGCAGGTTTTGGAAAAACCTGCCTACAGCTACGCACTGGTTGTCTGGAGCGATTCCCGAACGCAGACTGCTGACTCTTCCAGTCAGTGGTCCTGTCTCGATCGGTTTCTCGTCCGCGTTGAAAGGTGGCTTCAGATGACGAAGACGTTCGCTCGTTGGTCTGCAGTGGTGGTGGCGCTTCTCGTTGTGAGCCAGTCGTTGGTTGCCGATGCCGCCGAACCGGTTCGTGTTGGGATCCTGGGCATCGATAACTACCAGAGCCTTGCGTTTGCTCAGCTCTGGCATAAGCCGCCGGAGGACAATCCGGACCTCGGCGGCCTGAAGGTCGTTGCCGCGTGGCGTGGAGGGAGTCCGGATATCGAGGAGACGCTGACTGACATCGAACGCTGGGAGCCGCACCTGGTGAAGCAGGGCGTGGCGATGACGGATTCGATCGACGAAGTGCTCAACGAGTGCGACGCGGTGATCATCATGACGATCGACGGGCGGGCTCATCGGAAGCTGGCCGAGCAGGCGTTGAAGGCTCGCAAGCCGACTTACATCGGGCGTCCGCTGGCCGCGTCGCTGGAGGACGTCATCGCGATCTTTGACCTGGCGAAGAAGTACGACACGCCGGTGTTCTCGTGCTCGCAGCACCGCTACAGCCCCGGCTTTGTCGAGATGCGGGATCATCCCGAGGTCGGCAGGGTGACCGGCTGCGACGTCTACGGTGGCTGCCCGCTGGTCGAGCATCATCCCGACTTCTTCTGGCACGCCGTCCACAGTATCGAGACGCTCTACACGATCATGGGTCCGGGCGTCGAAACGGTGACTCGCGCCAAGACCGACGGAACCGAACTGGTCACCGCCGTCTGGAAAGACGGCCGCATCGGCACGTATCGAGGCATCCGCAACGGCGCGATCAAATACAGCGCGCTGGTCTTCGGCGAAAAGGGCATCGCCCCGGCCGGCATCTACGGCTACTCAGCCCCGGTCAACGGCGTCGTCCCGAAGACCCGATACAAGGGCTACGAAAACGTCGCGACCGAAATCGCAAAGTTCTTCAAGACCGGCACACTGCCCATCGAGCCGCAGGAAACGACCGAGCTCTTCGGCTTCATGGAAGCCGCCCACGAAAGCCATCGTCGCGGCGGAGTCCCTGTCCGCATTGAGGACGTCATCAAAGCTGCCCGTTAACCGGCATCTGTATTGGTTCCACGTCGGTTCCGCGTTGCCCATGGCGAGCGGCGGAATGCCAGAGTACCGACTTCGGAAGTCGTCAGTCGGCCTGACTGCCCGGTCTGTGGAACGATCGAAGGCCAGCGACGCCGACAGGCAAATCCCTCCCGGATTGCAGCATCTGCCTGTCCGAGTTTGCGGGCGTGGGAAGACGCGGTGGCGTGACAATCGGTGCGGGCTGAAGGGTTCGTGCGGCGTTCGTCTGATTCGGCCTCGCTGAGACTGCCGTTTGCAGCATGGCAGTTTTCCTGACCGATACTTTCAACGCGGGCTGCTTGCGCGCCGTCGTGCGCTGAAGACTTTTAGAACCGCCAGCCATCGAGCACTTCAGTGACGGGAATCCGGACAGGCATCGGGCTTTTCAGCGGGATCGACATTGGCGGTCTGACCGACCAGTTGATCGCGGCCCAGCGTGCGCCGGCCAATCGTCTGGAGAGCCGTGTCGCTGGTTTTCAGGCCATCGACTTCGGCCTGCAGGCACTCGAAGCCAACGTTCTGACGCTGTCGACATCGGTCTCCACGCTGGGCGAGAAGTCGACGTTTGATTCGCTCAAGGTTACGAACTCGTCGCCGAGCCAGCTTTCAGTTTCCACAACGCCGTCAGCCGCGATTGGAAACTACTCGTTCCGGTCGCTGCGGCTTGCCGAGACCGAGCAGCGGCTCTCGAAGGGCTTTGCTAACTCCGACTCACAGAAAGTTGGAGCGGGCACGATCGCGATCTCGCAGGGTGGCGAACTCTTCACATCGACGCGGCTCGACACATTCAACGGCGGCGGCGGCATTCAGCGCGGCTCGATCAGGATCACGGATCGTTCGGGCGCGTCGGCGACGGTCGATCTCTCAAACGCCTTCACGATTGACGATGTTCTGGACGCCATCAATGACACAAGCGGAATCGCTGTCACGGCATCGACTGCGGGCGGCAGTCTGGTGCTCACGGATACGTCCGGCAGTACAACGTCGGATCTGATTGTTGAAGAGGTTGGCACGACTTCGACGGCGGCGGACCTTGGCATTCTGCAGTCTGTCTCGGCTGACTCGTTGACCGGCTCCGAGGTCTATTACCTCACAGAAGATTTCACGCTCGATCAGCTCAACGATGGCAACGGCGTCTTCAAGACTTCCGGTTCAGCCGACCTGAAAATTACGGCTCAGGACGGGACGGAGATCGAGGTCAATCTCGACGATGTCTTCAACCTGACCGAACTGCTGGACGCGATCAACTCGCACGAAGACAACGGCGGCAAGGTGACGGCCAGCCTGTCGAACGGTCGGCTCATTCTGACGGACAGCACCGGCGGCGGTGGCTCGCTGACCGTTGAAGACGTCAACGGGGCCGCCGTCGTCGACGGGCTCGGCCTCGACAACGCCGCCGCAGGAAACACGCTGACGGGGGATCGGCTGCTGGCCGGCATCGGTTCGCGGCTGCTGAGGAATCTGAACGGCGGCCAGGGAATCTCAACGCCCGGCCAGATCACGGTGACGGATCGGACAGGCAAGACCGCGACCCTGGATCTCAGCACCGCTGAATCGCTCGACGAAGTTGTCTCGGCTATCAACACAGCGGTTGACGGTTCTTCGCAGTCGTTGAGCCTGACCGCTCGCGTCAATTCTTCGGGAACCGGAATTGAGATCGTCGACACATCCGGAGCTACAGCCAGCAACCTGATCATCGCCGACGTTGGAGCGGGAACCACCGCAGCCGACCTCGGCATCGTGATTGATGATGCGGTGACGAGTGTTGATTCCGGTTCGCTGTCGCTGCGGCGGATCAACGAAGCGACTTCGCTGAGTGACTTCGCTCCTGATGGCGGACCAGTTTCGACAGGCTCGTTTCTGATTATCGATTCCGACGGCAATCAGGCATCGATCTCGATCAGCAGCGCTGTGAAGACGATCGGCGACGTTCTGCAGCGCATCAATGCGGCGAGCGGAATTCAAGTGACCGCGAGTCTCAACGACACCGGCGACGGCTTTGTCATCACCGACGATGCGGGTGGAGCTGGAACCCTGACGGTCCAGGAAGTTGGCGGTTCCGTCGCGGCCGACCTGCGGATTCTGGGCGAAGGAGCTCCAGGCGGCGGTGGCAGCCAGGAAATCTCCAGTCGCAAGCAGACGGTGATCACCATCGACGCCGACGACACGCTGGACTCCCTTGTGACGAAGATCAACAACGAATCGCCTGAGCTGACAGCGGCAGTCATCAATGATGGCTCGTCCTTCAACGCGTTTCGACTGTCACTGACGTCGCGCGAATCCGGGTCGGCGGGTCGATATCTCATCGACACAGGGAATCTGGATCTGGGCCTGACAGTCGCAACCGAAGCTCAGGACTCGCTGCTGCAGATCGGCTCCAGCGTCGCAACTTCGTTTCTGAGATCGTCGTCCGACAACCAGTTCAAGGACGTCGTGACGGGAATCAGTGTCACGGCCAGCGAAGTCAGTTCGACAGCGGCACAGATCAGCGTGACTCGCGATACCAGTAGAGTGACAACGGCCATCGGAAGCTTCGTCGCGTCATACAACAACTTCATCACGACAAAGGACGTGCTGACGAAGTTCGACGAAGACCCGAAGGAACGTGGCGCGTTGCAAGGGCAGGGTGTCGTCCTGCGGATTGAATCCCGGCTTAACGGTCTGATCAACCGGCAGTTTGGCTCGTCGGGGTCCGTGCGCTCATTAAGCGACCTCGGTATCCGGATCGTGGCCGGCGGGAAGCTTGAGTTTGACCAGGACATTTTTGACGACGCGGTTGCTGCCGATCCGAATGCCGTCCGAGAATTTTTCCTCAACAGCGGAGCCGGCGCAGCGGACAGCCTCGAAGATCGGCTCGATTCACTGACGGATACCGTCGACGGTCTGTTCGCGACCGAGCGTAATTCGATACAGAACACGATCGACTCGCTGACCAGCCGCATCGAGCAGATCGATGCATTGCTCGCAGTTCGCCACGAACGGCTGCTGCAGGAATTCATCAATATGGAATCGGTGATCGGCCAACTGCAGTCTCAGCAGGACGCCCTGAGTGCTCTGTCGTCGATCGCGACGCAGCAGAATCAGAAGAATTAGCGTTCGTCGCTGTTTCGAAGTGACGTTTCCGCCTCGTGTTCGCTCTGGATGGCGAACACGGTCGCGATTTGCCGTCGGCAAGCCCTGACGTCGTTCCGTCGGGAAATTCCTAAGAATCCGCGAAGGATTTCGGGCGACAGCGCAAAGAATCTCCGTCCGTCATCTATTCGACGTTCTGGAGCTGTCCCATGGATTTATCAGCGGACCTCGCTGACGACGTATCCGCGCTGAGGGGTCTCGACAACCGGGTGTGGGCCGAGACGTACGATCGATACGTCACGCCGACCTATGCCTTTATCGCCCACCTCGTCGCTGGCGATCGCGCACTCGCAGAAGAGCTGCATCAGGACACCTGGATGACCGCCATGTCGGTGATCGACCAGTTTGCTCCGGAGCAGGGCGAGTTTCGGGCCTGGCTGTTCGGCATCGCACGCCGACGCGTTGCGATGCATTTTCGGCAGTCGCATGTTCGAGCCACCAGTCAGGTTCTCGAAGAGTCGAATGGTGATTTGCCAGCTGACGATCAACTGCTACCAGCCGACATCATGGAATCGATCGAGCGGGCTGATGCTGTCAGAGCGGCCCTGACGGAGCTGGACGAGACTGCTCGCGATGTGCTCATCAACAAGTACGTTGACTCGCTGTCCGTGGCCGAAATTGCTGACCGGATTGGCAAGAGCCCGAAGGCCGTCGAGTCGATGCTGACTCGCGCCCGCAACCGGCTGCGAACACTGCTCCGATCGTACCTGCCCCCCTCCCTCGGGCTCGCAAAGGAGACCCCATGAATTCAGCGACTGAAAATCCTGAGGCGAACCGTCCGATTGACGATGCCGACTCTCTGCTCGGCAACTGGATTCTGGAAGCGGGAGATTGCTCGATGGAGCCCCGGGCTGAACATATTGTTGAATTGCGGAAGAAGCTGCTGAGTCGAACTCGGGAGATACCGCTGTCACAAGCCGACGAGAAGGCTGTTGAGACTTGCGATGCACACCGCCGAACCGTGAAGCAGTGGAGTGTGGTGGCTGTTGTGGGTGCTGTCGTCCTGATCGCCGTCTCTCTTTTCCCTGGGACCGGTCGCAAAGATGCAGCATGGGCCCAGGTTCGGGAAAGAGTCAGGGCCATGCCGTGGATGTTGACGAAGACACGGATCGGCGACGAAGCTGTTTTGGAAACGTGGTTCTCTCCGCAACGTCTCATCGCGGCATCAAGAACGATACCGTCGGACGAAACTTCAGGACCGCCTGTCGATCGAGACATCACACCGCCGTTCGCTGTATTCATTGACCTGCGACGTGGCACGCGACTTGAATATCGCCAGCAGCCACCGGAGATCATCAGAACGGGAATCCACGACGGCGATGCCAATTCTTTGCGACTCGTCGGCAGTTTTCTGACCGCTTTCGCTGACGGTCATGATCTGGAGCAGTTCGTTGATGATACTCCCGAGCTCTCAGTCACCGGGCACAGGGATGTCGCTGTCGACGGCAGGCCGTTCGAGGAAATCGACGCGGTCTTTGAGCTGCAGGGGCTCAAGACCCGCTGCACGTATCGTGTCGACCCCGCGACCCGACTTCCGGTTGCGATGACCAGCACCAGCAACGGCGAAACGGCGTCGACCACAATCAGCTATCCCGAGTTCGGGCCGAAGACCATTTATGAACTGGGGGCTCCGGAAGGAGTCGCCATCGTCAATCGAATGCCCAGCCCAAAGCTTGCTCGACTGCTGGATCAGCGAAAACAGGTCCGCAAAGACTTCGACCGTTATTACGGCCTGGCGGTTTATGTGAGACCCGGTACTCACTGGTCTCAGGCCCGGCGCGTCACTCGGCTATGGCGAGCAGGAACGAAATGGCGAGCAGAGTACATGATCTGCGATCCGGTTGATTCAAAGCGCATCTCGGACCGCGAGTTACCTGCCGACGGCACTGATCCGGCACAATGGTGGTTCAGCCAGGTCAAAGGTGAACGCTTCCGACCGACGACTTTGTCCGACGGGAAGCGGACCTGGCGATTTGAATTCGATGCTAGACCGTCGGACGCTGATAAGTTGCGGTTCCAGTACACGATCAAACCCGGAACCATGAACCCGTATCCGATCGATCCGTCCGATCCAATGCCGACGGTGATCGAGTACCCCGAGTTTCTCGCGTATGGAGCGACCGGTCTGCCTGGGGCAAACCGCGAAGGCTCGCTGGTCTTCGAACCGAAAGACGGCCCAGATGGCACAGTCCTGTTGACCTCTCGATCAACAAAGCAGCCTCGCCAGAACGGTTACTCGTACGATCTCAGTCACTTCTGGCTGGACCCGCTGGAGAATGGACTGTGCCGACGGACGCAGATGCTTTCTCTGGCTGGAGATCAGCCGACTCTGCTCGGCGAGCAACTGGTGCTGGAAACGGCTCGCAGTCCTCAGGGGTACGCATATCCAACGAAGCTTCAGCTCGACGGCGGGATCGTCACACACTTCTATCTCAATTTCGACGCCAGCTTTGACGATTCGGTATTCGACCCGACAATCAACGGGGCGGTTTCTTCACCGGAGTGAGGAAGCAGCCGCCAGTTTCATGTCGCGACTTCGTATCGATTGCCATGCCTGTCTTCGCTGTCGTTCCCGCAGCCGGTCTCAGCCGACGCATGGGAAAGCCCAAGCTGACGATGACGCTTGCTGGCCGTCCGGTCATCGAGCATCTGCTGGCGGCGCTCGACCAGCCTGTCGTTGACGCGGTCGTCATTGTGTTTCGACGAAGCGACGAGGAACTCGCGGCGACGATTCGCGAGGCACCGCCGCTGCGGCACGCCGAGCTGCTGATCGTTCAGCCAGAGACCGATCCACCGGACATGCGAACCAGCGTTGAGCTGGCGCTTGCTGCGATCCGCGAGCGATTCTCGCCGGGCGACGATTCGGCCTGGCTGCTGATTCCGGCTGACCATCCAGTACTGGACGGCGACGTCGTGCGCGATATTGTCGCGGCAAAGTCTCAGACAACTGCCAACATTCTCGTTCCGACGCACAATGGCGAGCGCGGACATCCGACACTCTTCCTCTGGCCGCTGGCCGATCGCGTTTCGCAGATTCCCGCTGATCGAGGCCTCAACTGGCTGGTTCGCCACGAGTTGATTTCGGTCGAGGAAGTCAGCGTCGCCAGCGACAGCGTTCTGCTCGACCTCGACACGCCCGATGACTTCCGTAAGCTGGAACAGCGACGCATCGAGCATCGCTAATCCTTTGCGGCGCGCGTTGTTCGCTCCGGGAAATCCGGGCGCTGATCTGCTACTCTGCCGCCGACTGAACTGCGTCGGCTGCGCAGCCTGCGACGGATCGCTCACCCGTCGATTTATCTCGAACGCCTGCTTCCCGCTGAGCGTTCGCGCGGACGCTGAAGACAGACAGGACCACTCACGACATGGACAACACACTCGAATCCGTTGGTTTCGTTGTTGATGAAGACCTCGTCGACGAAGACGCCCTCCGCGAACGCGTCATTCGGTATATCGTGCTGAAGCTGATCGCGAACGGACTGCCGCATCCGCTGACGCCGGAGACGGCTGGCTTGTCGCTCGACGCCGAAAGCCTGCTCGACAGC
>JAPOLP010000572.1 GCA_029977045.1 Planctomycetota bacterium | reverse complement strand
GTGTCGACCGTGCTGCCAGGCAGGACGTTGAGCACGCTGTCGCCCTCGCGAACTCGAGTGCTTTCGACCTTGGCAAGCCGGCCAACGCGTTTGACCCAGCCGTCGCGTGTGACCACGACGTTGGTGTTCTCTTTGACGATGTACGTGTCGGCGGAGAACTCTGTGATCTCTTCGGACGAGCCGAGGCCAGTGCGGCGTTTCGACGCGAACTTCTCGCCCAGTTCGGTGAGTTCGTCTTTGACAACGTTCCAGAGCTTTGCCTCGGACTTGAGGATCGCTCGAATCGCGCGAGCCTGCTTTTCCTTGTCGGCGAGTTCTGCCCGGATATCGTCGATTTCGAGCTTCGAGATGCGGTACAGCTGTAGTTCGAGGATCGCCATCGTCTGCACTTCGTCGAGCGGGAACTCCTTCATCAGTTTCTGAGCGGCGTCCTGCTTGCCACTGCTGGCGCGGATGATTTTGAGTGCCCGGTCCAGGCCGTCGAAGATGATGACGAAGCCTTCGAGGATGTGGATGCGTTTCTCAAGCTGCGCGAGCTGGTACTGGAAACGCCGCCGCACGGTTTCCTGGCGGAACACCAGGAAGTGCTGCAGCATCTCGACCAGGCTGGCTCGACGCGGCACCAGCAGCCCGGATTCGTCGGGGACGAGGCACGTCGCGTTGTATGAGAAGTTCTGTTCGAGACTCGTGTGCTTGTAGAGGTAAGCCATCACCGCTTCGGTGTCGGCACCGGATTTCAGCTCCAGCACGATCCGCAGACCCTGTCGGTCGTCGGTCTCGTCGTTGACCTCGACCAGCTGCGGCAGCTTGCGGCTGGCGATGACGTTGCCGATCTCCGCCGCCAGCGGGCCGGTGCTGACATTGTACGGCACCGAGTAGATGACGACCCGGTTGTCGACTTCGCGTTTCTTCTCGCGATCGAGCCGCCATTCGCCGCGGACTTTGACGGAGCCCCGGCCTTCTTCGTACATCGTCCGCATCTCGGTGCGGTCGGTGACGACGCGACCGCCGAGCGGGAAGTCCGGGCCCTTGATGTGCTTCATCAGCTGCGCGACGGTCGCTGTCGGCTCGTCGATCAGATGCACACACGCCTTGATGACCTCACCGAGGTTGTGCGGCGGTATGCTCGTCGCCATCCCGACGGCGATGCCCTGCGTCCCGTTGACGACCAGGTTCGGGAAGCGTGCCGGGAGCACGACAGGTTCTGTTGTCTCGCCGTCGAATGTCGGCCGCATGTCGACGGTGTCGAACCGCAGCTCCTGCATGAGCTGCTCGGCCAGTTCGGTCGTCTTTGCTTCGGTGTATCGATAAGCCGCCGCCGGGAGGCCCATCACTGAGCCGAAGTTGCCCTGACCGTGAACCAGCGGCTCGCGGTAGGTGAAGTCCTGAGCGAGCCGGACCAGAGCGTCGTAGATCGCCGTGTCACCATGCGGGTGATAATTACCGATCGTGTCCCCGACGATGCGGGCACATTTGCGAGTCTTGCCGGACGCGACCAGATGCATCCGGTCATACATCACGTACAGGATGCGGCGCTGAACCGGCTTGAGGCCGTCGCGAACGTCCGGCAGAGCGCGCGACTGGATGACTGACATCGCGTAGTTGAGGTATCGCCGTCGCGTCTCCTGGCTGATCGAGACGTACTCGCGATGATCGCCGTCCTGCTGCGGAGCGACGTTGAGCTTCTCGAAGCTGTCGTCGGAAGCGCCGTCCTGCTGATCGAGCTTCGCTCGCTGGATGCTGGGTTTCGTCGTCTGCGGCTTCGCGGCTGCCTGCTTCTTCTTCGCGGTCGGCTTCTGCGTCGACCGGGTGGGCTTCCTGCCTGCGGTCTTCTTCTGGCCGCCGCGCGAGGCCGCTGCGGGCTGGCTCTTCGAGGACGACTTACGACTCCGTGACGTGGCCTTCTTCTTCGCCAAGGGTTCCCTCCACAGGCTGGCTGGCGGTGTTGATTTCGAGGTGGCTGAACGCGACTGGCCGGGCTTTCCGGACGACCGCTTCAGCTTGTGCAGCTTGCCCGAATGGGCGTGCCGCGAGGCGCGGAAGTTTAACGGTTTTGACGAGTTTCTCTACTGGACGGGATGCTCTGAATCTGCCTGATGAAGCGGCTGTCCGGATTGTATGATGGGCCGTAAGTGCCTGACTGGTAAGGGATTCGGGAAAGCCGGCAGAATCGTCTCCAGGCGTAGGAAATGATTCACTGGAGCAATCGGACGTGACCGAATTGCTTAGTGCCTGGTCGTGTGGCGGGTCTCCCGAGACTTCGCCCGACCGGCCAGCAGGAGGCACGCACAGGCCTCTCTGACCAAGGTCAGGGGCACCCCGAAACGCACGGAGGAAATCATGTTTCGCAAGTCACTCGCGGCGCTGATTGCGCTGTCGCTGAGTGCGCTGGGCTCGGCCCAGACGTTCGCTCAGAACCAGTTGCCTTACCTGCCGGCTCCCGCGCCGCAAGGGCAGGGCTATCCAATGGTCGCTGCCCGCAGCGCGATGTACCCGATGGTGCCGCAGCAGCAGCGTCAGGCAGCACCGCAACAGGGCTACCCATACCTGGGAGCCTCAATGTACCCGTGCCCGCTGCCGAACATTCCGGTGCAGGTTGGCGGGACGCAGTTCACGAATCCGGCATTCGCTCCACACGAGCTGCTGTACGCTCACAAGTACCGCTCAATGTACGGCCCGTTCTTCTACCGCGTCAAAGGCTCGTGGATCTGGACTCCGTTCGGCATCGAGTCTCACGACAAGTGGGAACTGCAGGGGACGGAAGTCAAAGTGAATTACAAGTCGAGCATCTCGCCGTTTTCCGGCTTCATTGCTCCTCGTTAGTCAGCAGAGGCCACTCGGCGATCGGATTGTCGTCGACGCCTGCCACAGCGACGAGTCACCTACGGGACTGACTCGTCACAAAACCAAACACGCCCGATTCAAGGAAGAGAACGATGTTCGGTCGATTTCGACAGTTTCAGATTCGGCTGGCGGCTGTGGCCTGTCTCAGTCTGCCGGCAGTGACCTTTGCCCAGGACAATGTGCCCGCTCCGCCGCTTCCGAAAGACGAAGCTGTCGAGCAGGCTCCCGCTGCCGCACCGGCTGCGGAGGAAGCTCCAGCAGATGACGGAGTGGCTCGCGTGCCAGTCGCTGGCTGCCGCTCAGACGGTTGTGGACCTGCGGGCTGTGGTCCCGCGGGCTGCAGCAACGACGGTGCCTGCCGCTCTGGCGCCTGTGCCACGAACGGCTGCAACACTGGCGGTGCTGCGTGCAACGGGATGCCATGTCTGACTTGCCCCAGCAACTGCCTGAGCCCGGAAGTCTGCATGGGACGCGGCTACACAATCGGTGATCTCAAACGTGATCTGCACGGACTGAACTGTCGGTGCAAGAGCGCCTGTGGTCTCGATGGCGGCTACGGTGGCGGCATGGTCAATGACTGGTGGTGCAATCAGCAGTACCAGTCGAACTGCCGCCGTGCTTATCGAAACCAGGTCTTCAATGCCTGGATTCACAACAAGCTGAACTACTTCATTCCGAGTGGCTGCTGCGGCGAAGGCTGCCCGCCATTCGGTGAGTACAAGCGAGTTTACGCCGCTGATCCGAGCTACTACGACCAGCGGGACACGCGAATGTACGCCGCTCCGGCGACGGGCGTTCCAACGGCGATCCCGCTCGCGCCGAATGTTCGGTACCAGTACAACTACAGCTGGGGAACTCCTTCCAGCCGCGTGACTCCGATTTCCAACCTTTCCCTGCAACGCCGCTAAGTGGTGTGGCCTCTGAAGGGTGACATGGCCGACGCCGGGCTGAAATGCAGTTCGGCGAAGGCGGTCTCCCCGAGATCCTCTACCGACTCAGGAACTCGACCATGAAGATTCGATACTCACTTCCCATGACCGTTCTGACTCTGTTGAGTCTGGCGGTATTCGGTAACGCCGCCCGGGCGGAAGACGACGGCGTCGCCTACGTTGGCGGCACCCAGGCAGCCAGTCAGCCGTACTATGTTGTTGCTCCGAGCCAGCAGCGTCAGACTCCGAATCCAACTTACTGGACCTGGATGCCGTGCCCGTTTCACGGGACCTGCGACTACTGTGCTGACACAAACTGCCCCGGCGGCAAGGGCATGTGGGTGCCTCCGGCGGTCCGCTGGGCACTCGATCCCGACTACTACGCGGTCTCGCCAGACTACGGCTGGTCGCCTCCCGCGAAGCACGCGATTCCCCGTCAGAACGTGACGTACCAGAAGTACTATCCGACGACCTGGTACGGTCAGACGACGAACCAGAAGTTCACAGCCAAGCGGTATCCGATCATCGCGACGCCGACCGATACGGCTCAGATGGGATACAACTACCAGCACGTTCCGACGTGGCAGCCGAAGAACATTCTGCCGAACCCGCCGCATCCGAAGACCTGGCATGTGCGGCACTGCATCCCCGGTGAGGATGGAAGTTACACCCGCTGGGTTCCGCTGGCAGACGTTTACGTACCGCTGTATCAGATTCCGACCAACGCCGCGCCGACGCCTGCTGAGGAAGCGGCTCCTCAGCCCGTCGAACCGGAAGCAGCTCCAGGACCGAACGTTCCGCCTGCTCCACCGGAAGCTCTGAACATTCCGGCGGCCGG
>JAPOLP010000704.1 GCA_029977045.1 Planctomycetota bacterium | reverse complement strand
TCACGCCGAAGATGATCACGCTGCCGCTGGCGCCGCGTGACGAACTGACCTCGACAGACAGCGTCTGCCCGTACTGCGGAGTTGGCTGCGCGGTCACGTTTCACTCGCGCGAAGGCCGCATCGTCCTGGCGGAAGGTCGCGAGAGTCCCGTCAATCAGGGGCGGCTGTGCGTCAAGGGCCGGTATGGCTGGGATTACTCGATGCACCCGCAGCGGCTGACGAAACCGCTGATCCGTCGCGAGGAGTCGTATCCCAAAGGGCCGCTATCGAGCGAGGTTCGCGATTCCGTGTCTCGCCGCGCGGGCGGCATCGTCGACTACGACGAAGTGCTGCCCGCGTTTCGCGAGGCAACCTGGGAAGAAGCGTTCGATCTGATCGGAAAGAAACTGCGTGGCATTCGCGATGAGTCCGGTGGTTCGGCGCTGGCCGGGTTCGGTTCCGCAAAATGCTCGAACGAGGAAGCCTACCTGTTTCAGAAGCTGATCCGGGCAGGCTTCGGCACAAACAACGTCGACCACTGCACGCGGCTGTGTCACGCCTCGTCGGTGGCCGCGCTGATGGAAACGATCGGCTCGGGAGCGGTGACGAATGTCTTTGCTGACGTCTCGCGAGCGGACGTCGTCCTGATCACCGGCAGCAACGCGACGGCGAATCACCCGGTCGCGGCAACGTTCATCAAGGACGCGGCCAAACGCGGTGCGAAGCTGATCTGTATCGATCCCCGACGGCACGACCTGGCTGACTTTGCGACACACTTCGCGCAGATCAAACCGGGTTCGGACGTCGCATTCTACAACGGAGTGATGCACTGCCTGATCGACGAGGGGCTGATCGACGAGTCGTACATCGCGGAGCACACCGAAGACTTCGATGCTCTTCGCGAACTGCTGCTGAGCGACTATCCGCCGGAGGAAGCGGCTAAAATCTGCGGTGTCCCGGCGGAGACGATTCGCGACATCGCGCGGACGATCGGCGAGGCAACTCCGGTCGGCGGTGGCGGCAGCATGATCGTGTTCTGGGGGATGGGTATCTCGCAGCACACGCACGGGACCGACAACGCCCGCTGTCTGATCTCGCTGTGCCTGATGACCGGCAATGTCGGCAAGCCGGGTTCGGGACTGCATCCGCTGCGCGGACAGAACAACGTGCAGGGAGCCAGCGATGCCGGGCTCATCCCGATGGTCTACCCCGACTACCAGCCGGTGACCAACGAGGCAGTTCGAGCCAGGTTCGAAGCTGCCTGGGGCCGGGAACTCGATCCAAATCCTGGCCTGACCGTCGTCGAGATCATGCACGGAGCCCTCGAAGGTTCGATCCGCGGCATGTACATCCTCGGCGAGAACCCGTTCATCAGCGACCCGAACAACAACAAGGTCCGCAAGGCGCTGTCGGCACTCGACTTCCTGGTCGTGCAGGACATCTTCCTGACGGAAACCGCCGAGTTCGCCGACGTCATCCTGCCGGCCAGCAGCTACTTCGAGAAATCCGGCACGTACACGAACACCGACCGCCGCGTGCAGGTCGGTCGCCCGGTCATCGAATCACCCGGCGACGCCCGGCAGGACTGGGAGATCGTCTGCGAGATCGCCCGACAGATGGGCGTCGACATGCAGTACGAATCCCCCGCCGACGTGTTCGACGAGTTCGCCTCGCTGACAAACAACTATGCCGGCCTGTCTCACGCGAACCTGGGTTCCACCGGCAAGCTGTGGCCGTGCCCGGATCCGGAAACTGGTGACGGCATTCAGATCCTGTTCGGCGACGGCTTCCCCACTGCCTCAGGCCGAGGCCGCTTCGTGCCGTGCCCCTACCGCCCGGCGGACGAACTTCCCGATGACGAATACCCGTTCGTCCTCACAACCGGTCGGGTGCTCGAACACTGGCACACCGGCAGCATGACCCGCCGCAGCCACGCGCTGAGTTCCATCGAACCGTCAGCCTTCGCCGCCCTGAATCCCACCGACGCCGGGGCGCTGCAGTTATCCGACGGTGACCGGGTCGCCGTCACCAGCCGCCGAGGCACAATCACACTCGACGCCCGCATCGACGCTGGCATCGAACCCGGCTGCGTCTTCATCCCCTTCCACTTCCGCGAAGCCGCCGCCAACGCGCTCACGACTGATGCCCTGGACCCCTTCGGCAAGATCCCCGAATTCAAATACTGCGCCGTCCAGATTCAACGATGCCGCGAGTAGGCCCGGTTCCCATCGGCGAAGTTTCGCTCTGCGGTAGCACAGACTCACGGTCAGGTTCCGTGCTGGGTCCAAAGGGCAACACGTGGTCGACCGGTTGGTTTGCCGTTGGAACGACAATCGTCCCGCATGGTTTGCCGCCGGACAAGTCCCAGACGAGGAGGCCTGGCCTCCACAGTGTCAGCTTTATCAGATTATCCCGGATGCTCACAGGTGCCCTGTTGATCGCCGCAATAATCCAGAATAATCTCCGCCACCGCCGGATTATCCAGCGGTCATCGGGGATACAACTTAGTTCGCTGACTATGGACACCGAGCTCTATCACCTCAAAGGTTACAGTGCGGAACACGGCGTTCATGATTTGACGCTGGTGGTACGCGAGGTCGGCGATGATTACGTCATCACGTGCAAGCTTCCCGTCTCCGATGATTTGCTGACGGGCCAAGCAGACGATTGTTTTGCAGCCCTGCAAATCATCCGCCGAAAGGCCGAAGGACGCGACTGGAAGATTTGTTGCAAAGGCGCACGTCGCAACGTATGGCCATCGGCGATGTCTCGACAAATGGGCGGCGGCGTAAAGGCATACGTACTAGAAATGGGACGGCAGGGGCGGGCGGATTCGCTGGTTGACATTTTCGACGATGACGACCCCGAATCGTATTCGTCGGTCGCGGATCAGGAGGCCTATGCCCACGCGTGGTTCGAATCGCTACGATGAACTCAGCGAACAAGGCGTTGCACGCGAGCGGGCGGCAGCATCGGCTTTGAAGTCAACGTCAAACGCGCCCGCCGCGTGAACTTGGTCGTTAGGCACGACTCATCGGAAAAGAAATGACCTGCTGGATGGTGGGCACGCCGAGGGTGAGCATGGCCAGGCGGTCGAAGCCGAGGGCGACTCCTGAAGACCGCGGAGTGCCGTGGCGGAGCGCGGCTTCTAGCATGGGGGCGCCGGGTAGGTCGGTCGCGTTCTGGGAACGGCGGATGGCGCGTTCTTCTCCTGTGCGAGCAGCGAAAGCGTCGGCGTCAGTGAGTTCGTGGTAGCCGTTACAGAGTTCGACGCCGGAGAGATACAGCTCGAAACGTTCTGCCACCTGTGGCTGGCCGGGATCTTCGCGCAGGACGGCCAGAGCTGCCTGGCTGGCGGGGTAGTCGTGCAGGAAGACCGGGTGGTCCGTGCCCAGATGAGGCTCGACGAGTTCGGCCAGCAGCAGGTTCAGCCAGCCGTCGCGATCATCAAGCGGCAGGCTGTCGGGGACTTCGAGGTTGTTTGAGCGCGCGAGGTCGACGAGAGCTTCATTTGGCAGGCTGAGAACCCGCGTGCCGGCGTAGCGCTCGAACGCGGCGTCGTACGTCAGTCGCTCGAAAGGTTCCGACGGCAGGTCGCGGCCAGCGGTTTGAAAGACGGCGCGGACGAGTTGCTCGGTGAACTCCATCTGAGCGAAGTGGTCGTCGCCGACTCGGTACCATTCGATCATAGTGAATTCCGGATTGTGTCGCGGTCCGGATTCGCCTCGACGGAAGACCCGCGAGACCTGAAAGATCGCTGTCGCCCCCGCCGCCAGCAGCCGCTTCATCCCGGCCTCGGGCGAGGTCTGCAGAAACCACCGGTCGCCACCGTCAGCCAGCTCGAACGGATCGAGGTTCGCGTCGACGACGATATCCCGCGACAGAATCGGTGTCTCACATTCCCAGTAACCGCGCT
>JAPOLP010000882.1 GCA_029977045.1 Planctomycetota bacterium | reverse complement strand
CGTGAGCTTCACGTCCGTGCTCGTCGGCGGAGGTGCGCTTGCCACCGGGTCGGGCCTGCAGGCCGGCACGCCGAACGGGGATGATTACGAACATCGCCCAGCCCGACAAACTCGCTGGCCAGACTGTCAGACTGAATCCAGTCCGTGTGAACGCAGCTTCTGTCGCAGTGTCGCTCGATGCAGGCCGAGGAGGCGGGCGGCGGCCGCTCGGTTGCCCTGGCAGTGCTTCAGGGCTGCCGTCAGCAGAACTGGCTCGATTGTCTGCAGGAAATCGTCGTACAGCGCTGCTTCCCCGCCGTCGCCGTCGAACTGAGCGAGCCGGTCTTCAATCCACCTCGCGGTTTCACGCAGCAGAGGTTCGGTTGCTGACAGGTCTCGACCGCCAGCAGTGACTTCGGGAGCTGGCAGGTCGAGCGGCTCGATCACCGAACTGCCGGTCATCAGGGCCGCATGTTCGACGGCGTTGCGGAGTTCCCTGACATTGCCTGGCCAGGGTCGCGCGGCGAGTTCACACAGCGCCGCCGGGGAAAACTCTTTCGCCGCGCTGCCAGCAGTTGCCCGCTGCAGGAAATGGCGGGCGAGTTCCGGGATGTCCTCGCCACGAGTCCGCAGCGGCGGCAGTTCGATCGAGACGACTCCCAGGCGGAAGAACAGGTCCTCGCGAAATTCGCCGGATGCGATCAGCGGACCAAGCTCGCGGCTGGTGACAGCGACGACGCGAACGTCGACGGTCTTCGTCGAACTGGCTCCGACGGGCAGGATCTCCTGACGCTCGATCGCGCGCAGCAGTTTGATCTGGACGGGCAGCGGAATGTCACCGATTTCGTCGAGCAGCAGTGTTCCGCCGGAAGCTCGTTCAAACAGACCTTTGCGGGCCGACGTCGTTGCTGGTGAAACGCCGCGAGCGAATCCGAACAGCTCGACTTCGAGGTTCGCCTCGCTCATCGCCGCCAGATTGATGGGCACGAACGGAGCGTCTTGCCGCGAACTGTGTCGATGAATTGCCCGGGCGACGAGTTCCTTCCCGGTGCCGCTTTCGCCCGTAATCAGAACCGGCACGTCGCTGCGCGCGACCAGAGCGACCTGCTTGAAGATGCGCTGCATCGCGGGCGAACTGCCGATGATCGGTTCGTTGTTCTGACTCTCGGAGTTGCCTGCTGCGGAACTGGCTGACGTCTCAGCGGTACGCGACGCACTGTCGAGAGCCCGACCAACGAGCGTCGCGGCTTCGTCGAGGTCAAACGGCTTGGTCAGATAATCGAATGCCCCGGCCTCGACGGCTCGGACGGCGGTTTCGAGATTTCCGAACGCGGTCATCACGATGATCGGCACGTCGCCGCAATGCGACTTCAGGTCAGACATTGCCGAGATACCGTCGACGCCTGGCAGGCGAACGTCGAGCAGGATCGCATTCGGTGCGAACTGGCAAGCGACTTTCAGTGCTTCCTCTGCCGACGACGCGACCGACACTTCGTGCCCGCCGTCGCGCAGCAGTTCGCTCAGGCTCCAGGCGATCGCGGGTTCGTCGTCGACAATCAGAATTCGGCTCATCGCTCGCTGCCGGAATCGGGAAGTAGAAACTCGAAAACCGTCCGCTCCTGTTGGCGCGACCAGGTCAGGTCACCGCCGAGATCCTGAGCCACTTGCCGGGCCAGTGCCAGACCGAGACCGACTCCCTCAGGTTTCGACGTCACAAACGGCTCAAACAACGCCGCGGCAACGTCCGTCGGCGGCCCCGGACCATCGTCGCTGACGGTGACGGTGTGCCCGGTTTTCGTCGAGCAAATCTCGAACGAGACGTTGCCTTCACAGCCGGCAGCTTCGATCGCGTTGAGCAGCAGATTCATGATCGCCGCCCGGAACCGCTCCGCGTCGGCGACTGTGCCGTCCGGTTTCGCGTTCGAATTAACACTGAGTTCAACACGGGCATGATCAGCGTGTGGCCGAACCAGTTGCTCGATCTCAGTAATCAGATCCGGCAAGCTGCCGGCAACAGAGTCTGGCGACTCCTGACGACTTAACGACAACAGCCGCTGAATTTGATCCTCGGTGAGAGCGAGTTGCCGCAGCGCGACGGCGAGGCTTTCGTCGGATTCGTTCTTCGGATCCGTTTCTGACGTCAGCACCGGGCAGCGTTTCTGGTGAAGCTGCACCGCGAGCCGGGCTCCAGTCACGGCATTACGAAGCTGATGCGCGAGGCCGCCCGCCAGTTGGCCGAGCAACCGGACTCGCTCCGTCTGCTGAACCGTCTGTCGCAGACGGTCAAGTTCCTTGGCAAGTTGCGATGCCGAGACGACCAAGTCGTCAAGTTCGTCTCGCGGCGAAGTGGGAGCATTACTGTCTGGAGCCTTGCCAGCAGCAATTTCTGCCAGTAATTGCTGCACCGTTTGAACGCGTCGCCCGATGCTGCGTGCCAGTAGCGTCGAGATGCCGATGACGGCAACCATTGTGAAACCGCCAACGATCAATGGCGGCCACAAGGCTGATTGTCGAGCGGCTCGCCAGTCAGCTTCCGGATACAGCACGATCAGCGCGTCAACGTTTTCCGGACCGCGAACGCTGATTCGGTCTGCAAGGAAGGGTGTGTTCTGAATGGCAATCACCGGCAGCCGGGACAGTGAACGTTCGGCCTGCGGCGGCCTGGCTTTCAGCGAGGTCAGCTCCGATGTCAGGCCGGCGGTTGCCTCTTTCGGCAGCGTGCCCGCTGAAATTCGTCCGCCCTGGTCGATTGCGACGAACTCCGCTCCCGACAAACCACGCATCTGGTTGAGGACGGAGTCGTTGAATGGAACGGTCAATCGGCTGAGCGTTTCCGTGACACCTCGTAACTGCCCGAGCGTCCTCTCTTCCGCCTGCCCCACAGCCAGCCAGGCCGACGTGCTCGCGATGACGAAAACCGCCACAACGATCGTCGCCGAGAACGGAAGCAGAATCTGAGCCTGAATCGAACGTCGCACAGTGACAGCCGCCTGCCTCAAGAAGTACAGCCAGTGATCTTGATGTCGAAGCCGTCAACGATAGCCATCCGCCAACAATCCCGCACGCAGACGAATGGCGATCCATTGGCCGCACTCGGAGGTTTGATTACCGGTACGGTGGTTTCTTCGCAGCTGGCTGTCGGTTAGGACCTGGCTCGAGCGATTTGGAATTCGCTCTGGAAGTGCTCATGACTTTTCGAGTGACGAAGCG
>JAPOLP010000801.1 GCA_029977045.1 Planctomycetota bacterium | reverse complement strand
TGCCGGCGCACTGGCTGCAGTAGCGGAAGTCGAGTTTCGGGTCGGACAGGTCTGTGCGTCCGCAGGCGGCGCATTCGTGAAACGCCTGCGGGGAACTGGGCACCATTCGCTTTGCCTGCTCGTGCATCCGCCGTCGTCCGGTTCTGGCTCGATGGACGATGTCAGCCCCGAAGAAGATCAGGAAGTTGCCAACGCCAGCGAGCACGAACAATCGGTCCTGCCAGGGACCAGTGATCAGTGTGATGCCGTAGAAGATCCAGGTGATCAAGGCCATCCAGCGGACCTGAACCGGCAGAATGAACATGATGTAGAGCGTGAATCGCGGATAGAGGTGAGCGAACGCGAGGAAGATCGACCCGCCGATAAACGACACCGTTGCCGGCAGCTCTGGGAAGAGAAAGCTGATGCCAACCGTCAGGACATACCCGATCAGAAGGTAGGCGTTGTATCGGAACGTGCCCCAGGTCTGTTCGAGTGCCGTGCCCATCGTGTGAAAGATCATCATCGCGAAGAACATGAAGACCGGGTGCATCTGGAACGGTGGTGTGAAGACAAACGTGACGAGCCGCCAGACTTCACCATCCAGAATCCGCGCCGGGATCATCTGGATCCGTTCCATCACCTCCGGTTTCGAGAATGTCGTCAGCCAGAAGAAGACCTGGCCAATGATCAGATAGAGCGTGATGTTTGGAATCGCGTAGCGGCCGAAACGGCGTTCCAGTCGAGCGAGCAGGCGCATCGGGAATCCCGGGCTGAGTTTGTTTTTAGTCGACAGTCTGCAGACGCAGCTCTTTGGGCAGCGGAAAGCTGACGTGTTCTTCGCGAACGACGATGGATTCGACCGTCGCGCCGAAACGGTCCACCAGCGAGTCGATGCACTCCTGGACGACGACTTCCGGGGCACTCGCGCCGGCAGTGATCAGCACAGTTTCGTCGCCAGTGAGAGCGTCCGCCGGCAGTTCGTCGACGCTGTCAATCAGGAACGATCGGGCGTTGCAGTCGGCACCGAGTTCCATCAGGCGGCGGCTGTTCGAGCTGTTCTGGCTGCCGAGCACGATCACGACGTCGGCATCACACGCAAGCTTCGACACCGCTTCCTGGCGGTTCGTCGTTGCGTAGCAGATATCTTCCTTTGGCGGCGCCTCGATGTGCGGAAACCGCTCTTTCAGCCGACCGATCACCGCTTCAGCTTCGCTGACGCTGAGCGTTGTTTGTGTCAGGTACGCGAGCCGGTCATTCGGTCCGAATGTCAGCTCATCGACGTCTGCGGGGCTCTCGACCAGCGTGATGCTCTCAGGAGCTTCACCCATCGTCCCGATGACCTCGTCGTGCCCTTCGTGTCCGATAAGCACGATGTTGTACCCATCGCGAGCGAAGCGAACGGCTTCAAGATGCACCTTCGTGACCAGCGGGCAGGTCGCGTCGATCGTGTGTAGATTGCGTTCGCGCGACTGCCGGCGAATCTCCGGCGAGACGCCATGCGCGCTGTAGAGCAGAATCGAGCCGTCGGGCACTTCGGAGATCTCGTCGACGAACGTCACGCCGAGCTTCTCGAAGCGATTGACGACGTAGCGGTTATGGACGATCTCGTGATACACGAAGATGTCTGAGCCGAATCGGCGAATGGCTTCGTCGAGGCATTCGATCGCCATGTTAACGCCCGCGCAGAAGCCGCGCGGATTTGCGAGCAGAATTTTCATCGGACCGTTACTCCTTGATCCGCAGGGCGTAAAACCCGATGCGACGGTCGGCCATTATCACCGTACCCGCCATCGCCGCTTTATCTTTCGTCCACAGAAACGCGTCGACGGTCTGGGCCGCGTTCGCGAGTTCGATATTCAGCTTCGCATTGTGCGGCAGGGCGAGAATCTTGCCGGCGATCTCGTAAACGCTTTCGGTCTCATCGGAGACAAACCGACCGAAGATCTGACGCTCCTCGACATCGAGTTCCCAGCGACCGGCCCAGCGGCCATCAATATGCACTTCCCACTTACCGGCGAAGTCCGTCGGCAGCACTCCGGGATGCTCGTTCGGATCGGGATACTTCTGGTCTTCGCGGGGCGGCGTCGCCGGGCCATCGAGTCCGTGCAGCTTCACACCTTCAGCCGGTTTCAGGTCGCCCTGTTCGATCGCGATAACGTCCTCGCCCTGACCAGCACCAACGGGGACGATCTGGCCGATGTCGAAGTTGAAGCCGAAGCCAGGAAACAGCATCACGTTTTCGCCCTTGGCGGACGTCAGGTTCTCGCGGTCGCCGCGATACGTGACGAAGCGTTCGATCACGATGACCGGGATGCGGTCCTCTTTGCCCTTGCGGAAGCCCCAGGTGACGATCGCTTTCGCCCAGTTGTCCTCGTCGGTCCGGACGACGAGGCACGGCGAGGTGATTCGCGGGCTGATTGGTTTCAGACGGAGGGCATCCCGCATCGCGAGGTTTTCGAACGCCGTCGTCCCCTCGGTGCCCTTCCGCAGCCAGTAGGCCGTGTGGTCGTCAAACGCGTCCGCTCGGACGGTTTGAGATTGCGAACTCAGCACAACAGCGGCTGAGACCGCCAGAAGAAGACGCATTCGCAGGCGAGGATTCATCACGGCAAACCGACCTGTCAGAACTGGGGATTCGAGACGCGACAACGCGGATTACGACGCAGCGGGGACTCTAGCGGCAGGCAACGTTCGACACGACTCGCTGGCAATGGTTTCGCCAGACTGACAGAATGCCCGCTTCGTTCGACCGCCCCGGACATCAGGTCTGTTCGGCTGGAGACGGTTCGATGCCGCTGAGTTCTGTTTGAGGAATGTATTCTTATGGCCAAAGAAGAGGCCATTGAAGTCGAAGGCGAAGTCGTCGAGGCGCTGGCGAACACACAGTTCCGCGTGAAGCTCGAAAATGGCCACATCGTGCTGGCACACGTTGCCGGCAAGATGCGCAAGAACTTCATCCGAATCGTGCCGGGCGACAAAGTCAAAGTGGAAGTCTCGCCGTACGACCTGTCGCGCGGTCGTATTACGTACCGCGAACGCTGAGCTGTCTTCACTCGCCGCGGACCACACTTTTCAAACGATCTGCGGCGCCGCCCTGAAGCTGACGCTCCCGACTGCACACTGCCATGCCGGAGTCATCATCGTCCGCCGCCCCTGAAGTGCTGCTGTTCACGGACGGTGCCTGCAGCGGCAATCCCGGTCCCGGCGGCTGGGGCTGCATCCTGCGGCACGTCAAAACCGGCACGGAAAAAGAGCTGTCTGGCGGTGACGCATCAACAACGAATAATCAGATGGAACTGCAGGCCGTCATTTCGGGTCTGCAGGCGCTCACTCGACCGACGCGCGTCCGCGTCGTGACCGACAGCTCGTACGTGCAGAAGGGCTGCACCGAATGGCTGCCTGGCTGGAAGCGTAACGGCTTCCGCCGCAAGGAAGGCAAGTCGTTCAAGCCACTGAAAAACGACGAGTTCTGGCGACAGCTCGACGAACTGCTCGCCCGCCACCGCGTGACGTTCGAGCTGGTCAAAGGCCACGCTGGGCATCCGG
>JAPOLP010000228.1 GCA_029977045.1 Planctomycetota bacterium | reverse complement strand
GTGACGACACGCGGAAGCTCGATCGCGAGGAGCCAGCTGCATCAGGGCGATGAGCCCCGAGCGAGTGACGCGATCTGCTGGAACTGCTCCGGCGTGGGACGCCAGAGCAGATTGACGCGGCGGAGTTCGGCGTCGCTGGGGAAGTGGGGACGACGGTCGGCGACTGGAGACTGCGTCCAGCCGAGCGTCAGATGACACCGCTTGGTACGAAGCCGAGTTGACCGGATTCAGAGTCGCAGATATCTCACGGTGTCGCGATTGCGTGCTCGGGCTTGCTGAGCCGTCAATTCGGACACAGTCACGCTCAAAGTGCGAATGAGACTCGCCTAACCTAGTCCCTGAACGGAGCCGAACGATGGTCGAGCAGAGCGACAGGGGAAGTAACGGTCCGGTATACAGGCAGCCTACGACGCGTAGTTTCCATCGATATCGTCGCACTGGCGACAGTTGGCTGAGGGAGCTAGCAATCCTGATCGTGTTGTGCGGCGTCGCGTTCTGGGTGTTTCGCGACCGGTTAGCTCAGCGGGACGAGGTCGGTAACAACCCAATCACACCGGCGGCAGCGCAGGGGCCCGGTGATCAGACAGCTCCGTCATCCGGGAATGCAACCGACGAGTCCGATGCGATGCCGCAGACGGAGTCCGATTGAGGTGTCCCGTCAGGTGTCGATGCCTGAGGCCATAAGCCGCTCGTTAGATCGAAATCTGTCTGGCAGATTTCTTGCCGGCATGTAGCAGTCGGAAGCGTCTCTACTCCTTGCGATGGTTCTAGAGATCTGATTGTCCTGACGCCTCGACAGATAACGTGGTCTCTCCAACGCTGAAGGTCATTCCTTCTGACAGCGGGACTAGCTCTCCTGGTGCAACTGGCGTCCCATCGACGCTGATTTCCATCCCGAACCCTTCCAGCCAGAAAGACTCGGCTGCATGCAGGATGCGACCGTGAGTTCCTGTAGCGGCCCCGGGAAGACAGATTGCGTGGCTGGTGGATGAACTGCCGATCCAGGCCTGACGCAACACGGCGACGTACTCTTCGGTGTCGCGTAGAGAGTCCCGACGACGCAGACGCAGGCCATCAATGCCGGCGGCGACAGCAGTCTGCCACTGCCGCGGAACAGGCTCGCCCAGAGCGTCAGCCATCAGCTGTTCCCAACCATCCAGCAGCCTGATGTTCGGCGGTTGCGTATGGCGGCCCAACAGACGAACTTCCAGTGAAAACGGACGCTCGACGTCCAGCGAGATGCCCAGTTCCAGCTCGAACGATTCGTCGACGTTGCAGGGATCGATCAACGTGCTTTCCGTGACGGGCTCTCCGGCAACAGAGATACCCGTCGTCGATTTGTCACTGACCAGCAGGCCGCGATCAGTCAGCGACAACGACGCGTGTGTACGCGACAGGCGGCGCGAATGCTCGTCGTTGGATTCTGATCGAGGCAGGAATCGCGTGACGATGTCGTTCTCGCGGTTGCGGCCCAGTTGCAGGTAGCGGCGAGCCAGCAGCAGGATGCGGCGGCCATCCGGACAGACCAGCGTCAACGCGTCTGCTCGCAAGCGGCTGGTGCCTTCGCACACGCGCGGCATCAACCGCTCACGTTCCGCGTCGACGTGCAGCGCGTATTCGTGCGTGACTTCCTGGGCGGGTGCGGAGTCAGTTTCCAGACCGCTCTGGATATTGATGATGCCGGTGTCGTCCCCTTTCAGGATGACGCGTCCGAAACGCCGCAGATCCTGCCCGTTCAGATTCACGACGGACTGACCATCTCCGGAAATTTCCAGCGTCGGTTCGCCGTCGGATCTGCGGATCGACAGGCGGATGGTCGTGCGAAAGCAGCGAGGAAGTCCGCTGGCTCGCGGTGTCGGAAACGTCACGGCCACATCAACCAGATACTGCCCCGGTCGACAGTCCAGATGGTTGGTGGTCAGTGCGAACGGCACATGAAAGCCCCACAGCCCGTCGTCTTCGTGACGAGCCGTATCGGGTATCTGCTCAGGATCGTGATCGAGAGCCGGGTCGATCTGCACATGCACTCGCGGTTGAGCGTAGGCACTCGATACGGCAATCAGGAATTGCGGTCGCACGACGTGCCCGATTTCAGGAGCCACTCCCCAGTGCACCAGAAGGCGAGGCGGCTGCTCGTTCGGTTCCGGCTCGACCGACTCTCGCGTAGCAAGTGCTGGTGGCTCGGCTGCCGGATTGGACGGAGCTGGGGCGTGCCCCATCGGAGGCGGCTGAATCGTTTGCGATGCGTCCGGAACCGGAGGCGGCATGTCCGGGGCTGCTGTCGGAACCGGCGGATGTTCTGGAGCAGTCCGCTCCGCCAGAAGTTGTTCGGTCGTGGGACCAATCAGTTCCGCCGCGAAGCCAGCCGCCTGGAGCAATGCTTCGATCTGCGTTGCTGATTCGTTGCCCGACAGCAATGGCCGAATGGAATCGGCGAGTGCCACAAGTCGATCACCACCGGGCACGGCCAGCTTTACGGCGTTTGCCGGCGGAGAACGATCCGGATCAACACCTGCGGCGGTCAGCACATTAACGGCCTGCTCGGCGACAATCGGCGGCAGTCCAGCGGCGTCGACGATTCGTCGGATCTCGTCGTCCGTTTCTGTACCGGTGAGATGTTTGCGAATCTCGTCGCACAGCAGATTGAGATCCATGCGATTCCTTTGGAGTGCGACAATTCGTCGTCGCTTTTCCGTTGGCCGTTTCCTTCTGTCACTTCGCTCGAAGACTGGTGCTTAATGCGGCCTGCCAGCGAACCAGTGGCAGGTCCCCAACTCGGCGATAAGTCTCACGCGTTTGTGTTACAGCGGTGGCGGCTGCTGGCTCGGACCGAAGGCGTTGGCCCAGTCGCCCAGTTGTCCCATCGGCTGCCAGCCGCTCATGCTGGAGTTCCAGGCCAGCGTGTCGCGAGTGACAGCTCCGGTGGCAATCTGACTGCGAACCTGAGTGGCGGTCAGCGGCCCTGACTGCTGGCCACCGATCGCGATATACCAGATCGGCGATTCAGGAATCGGCGGGGGCGAACCACTGGCTGCGGCATCGGCAGAAACGGAACCGGCACCAGGTACCGCAACGACTCCGCCCAGCCCGCCAGCGACGACGGTCGGTCGTTTCGCATGACTGACATCGGATGCCAGCTCCTGCTGCGAGTGCATTGCTCGCTGATACGCAGCAGCAATCGCGTCCGCTTTCTCACGCTCGGTATCGTTGAGTTTCTCGTAAAGACGCAGGCGTTCGGCGTTCAGTGCTTCAGCGGTTTCGATCCTTGATTGCGTCAGGAACTCCTGCTTCTTCATGTCTGCCAGAGCGGCGGCGTTGTCGGAATCTGCTGTCGCGATCAGAGCCTCCGTGCCAAGTTCGCCCATCAGCCGCAGACGATCCAGTTCGCGCGCGTGCGACCGGTCGTCTCGCAGAAGTTCCAGGTCGAGGTCGTTCTGCTTGCGACGCTGCTCGAAGTCGATGTTCATTTCCTGAACACGACGCATCCGCTCGATCTGACTGTCAGCCGTCTGATTCTTGTGATCGAGTTCCCACGCCTTGCGGCGTTTCGTGAGTTCCAGGTTCTGCTCTTCCAGGTGCGCCTTGAGTTCGATCTCCAGCATGGAGACGCGGTTTTTGCGTTCGCGCCGCGCGACCTCGACCTCGTTGGCAATCTCTTCCAGCCGCTGCCGGTTGAGCATTTTTTCGACGTCTTCAGTGCGACGCAAAGCGGCATCGCGGCGAACTTCGTCCCGCTTGAACTCATTCGCCTTCAACCGCTCGTCGCGCGCGAACTGCAGCCTGTCGCGGTCCAGTTGCAGTCGCTGCTGCCATTCCTGGTTCCGCTTTGAGTGTGCCAGCTTTGAGATCTCGATCTCGTGTTCTAGTGCCAGCGTCCGAACGGCAAAGTCCAGGTCTTCGCGAGCAGCTTCGATCTCCAGCCGCTGCTCGATCTGCAGCAGCTTGAGCGTTTGCTCGCGATTCCTGCGGTTCTTCAGGTACTCGGCGACGAACTGCTCGCGTTCGTCCTTGCGGAGCAGCTTCTGCCGGTCGATGTCGAGAGCGAACTGCCGCAGCTCTTCTTCACTGTTGACGGTGTCCATCTTTCCGGCGTTGAGCGCCGCCATCAGGTCACGGCGGACGGCATTGCGGGCGAGCCGCTTGTCGGTCTCGTCGGCGGCCAGTTGCGATTCTGTCTGCAGCCGCAGGATCTTGAGCCGTTTCTCCTCGTCTTCGATCCAGCGTTCGCTGGCCCGTTCAGCCAGTTCGCCGTGCTGCTCCTGTTCCAGCATCAGCATCTGCACTTCGACAAACCGCAGTCCGTAGCGCTTCAGCGATTCACAAACTGTTTCCGAGACGGTCGTCGAGAGTTGCTGCTGGACATCCGGAGCCATCAGTTCGCTGATCGAGCGGCTGCGCATGGCACCCCACAAAGCCTGCCTCACCAGCGGCCCGGCCAGACGCACGAGGGACCGGTACGGTGCCCCATCCACATGATTGATCAGCAGCCGCTCCTGCGCACCGAGCAGGTTCTCCAGAAACGCGCCGACGTCTTCAATCTGGACGGTCAGGCGAACTTTGGCGTTGACCGTCAGGTACTCGGCCGTTGGAACCTGCAGCGCGATGGAGATCGCCACGTCTTCCTGCCGGGCCAGAACGACCGTGACCTGCCGCTCACGCCAGAACTGCAGCCGCTCGAGGAACGTCTGCAGCAGGTAACTTCCCGGCGGCACTTCTCCGATGACGCAGCCTTCGTCAACTACAAACGCTCGCGTCCCGGCTTCCACCACCAGCATTCGCTGCTTGGGCAGATCAACCGCCCCGAGTTTGAAGATGCCATTCAGGTCTGGAATGATCAGCCGCACGGCGAAGTCATTCGGCTCTGCAGCCCACCTGAGATTTTCGATGTCAGCCATGTGTGTCCTCGACAGAGCTTCCCGCCACGTGAGTCATTACTCTGTTTCTTAAACAAAAACTTCGCCGGACAAAACCCTCGCCATTCGTATGCCGCGCTGTTCCCCAGTCGCTGGCCTGATCAGCCGCTGCAGTCAACAATTCCCGGCCCGTCGTGCCGCCGCAGGCATCAGCAAACAGGAAAGAAGCAAAAGCGACGACAAATCGTCGCCGTCCAGAGAGAACCCCGATGGCCAATCCGGCGGAACAGCCTGAGAGCCTGGGAAACGACATGACTCGTGCTGGCGATCTGCCGCCGGCAAGTCAGCGTGCGCCGCGGCCTGCGGCCAGCTTGGGAGACTTGGCGACGAATGCGGATATCGCCGGATCGATCTCGGACCTTGGCGGGTTTGACGACGCCGTCGAAGACATCGGCGAGATCGTCGATCTGGCGAAACGCTACGAGATCGCCGGCACGCTCGGCCGCGGCGGGATGGGCGAAGTCCTGCAGGCGCGCGACCGAAGACTGGAGCGTCGCGTCGCCATCAAGCGGCTACTCGGCGAATACGGCCGCAGCCAGCAGGCCTATCGCCGATTCCTGACCGAAGCCAAATCCGTCGCCGCACTGAACCACTTCAACATCGTCCAGATTTACGACTTCGGTCAGGACGCCGATGGCCCGTTCATCGTCATGGAACTGGTCGATGGCCAGAGCCTCGCCGAGCGACTGGAAGCCGGGCCGCTGGAACTGACGGAAGCGATCGACCTGACGACTCAGTTGTGTGATGCACTGCAGGCAGCGCACGACCGCGGGATCGTGCATCGCGACATCAAGCCGGCCAACGTGCTACTGACGTCGAATGGCGTGCCCAAGCTGACGGACTTCGGGCTCGCGCGGCTTGAGACAGTCGAACAATCAACGCACACGCAGGCCGGCACGGTGCTCGGCACGCTGGATTTCATGCCGCCCGAGCAGCGGCGCGATGCGTCGCAGGCCGATGCACTCAGCGATCAATGGAGCCTCGCCGCGACGTTCTACCAGCTCGCGACCGGCGAACTGCCGCGAGTCATCGACGGCAGCCTGCTGCCCGAAGCGGTGCGTGACGTCGTGCTGCGAGCACTCAAGACCAGCCCGGCTGACCGGTTCGCAACGATTCGCGAGTTAGGGCGGGCACTCTCGTCCGCGCTGACACCGCAGAGTGAAGCCGCCGACCCGCTCGCTCTGGCGGACGGCCAGTGCCCGTCGTGCGGCGTGATCAACGAGACGTCGCGGAAATTCTGTAAAGGTTGCGGCGGATCGCTGCTGGCGCCTTGTCCGGGCTGCTCCGAGCCATCCGCCGTCTGGGACCGCTTCTGTGGAAGCTGCGGCTTCGACGTGCATGAGCGACTGCACGAACAACTGGCCGAGGCCGACTCGCTGCGCAGCGAAGTCAGCTCGCTGCGTGCCGCGTATCGTCACGCGGACGTACTGGCCCGGCTGGAACCGCTACTGGATGCAGAGCGCCCGGCGCTGGCCGCATCGCGCGAGTGGGCGACTGAGACTCACGAAAAACTAAGCGCTGAGCTGGACACGTTGCAGCAGCAATGCGAACAACTCGCCGCGGCCGCGCGCGAGCAACTGAGCCAGGGAAAGTTTGCCGCCGCTCAGAAATACCTCGGCCAGATTCCGGAGCCGCTGCGAACAGATGACGTGACCACACTGGCCGCTGACGTCGCGGCAAGGTCCGACGAAGCAAAGCAACTGGGCGCGGTGATTCAGGAAGCGATCAAAACACGCAGCTACGACGGCCTGCTCAGCCAGGTCGACCGCTACCTGCAGCTCAAACCCGACGACGCAACAGCTCAGAAACTGCACGAACGGCTGCAGAAGCGCGAAGAGCAACGACGTGCGAAAGCGACGGCCATCGAAGACGGAGAGTTTGCCGTCGATTACGACGCAGAGGACACGGCTGACGCTGTGCCGCTTCGGTCAGCATCGCGCCGCACCTCTGGACGCCGTCGCCGTGCCGGCAATCAGACAGCCATGATCATCGGCGGCAGCCTGTTGCTCGGCATTGTTCTGATCGCATTCTTCGCCTTCCCGGGCAGCGATCCTCAGCCGCAGCTTGCGGAGACGACTGCAACCCGTGGTGCAGACGGCCAGTCACCGTCAGCGCAGGACTCTGCCGCATCGGCTCCCGGTGACGCGACGGCCGTTGCGGTCGCCGCCCAGTTGTCTGACATCCCCGTGCAGCTGTTTAACGGCCGTGACCTGAGCGGCTGGGAGTACGCGACGACAGATCTGACCTGGTCCACCGCGAACGACGTCTGGACGGTCGATGCTGCGGAACAAACGCTGATCGCCGACGGTGGTGATCACGACAACTGCTATCTGCAGACGGTCGCGGATTATGAGGATTTCGATCTGTCCTTTGAGTTTCGGGAGACATCGTCATACACCCGGGCGTTCGGCGTCATGGTGCGGACGCGTGGTCCGCACGAGCTGCCTTTGGAAGGCCTGGAACCGTGGCTGGAACGCATTCCGCCACGGGGACGGACGGCCGTCACCGAACGAGGCGACCGGATTGCGCTGAACCTCCGCGGTATTCATCTGCCCGTGCGGCATGGCTCCCTACGGGCAATGGGAACCACCGTGACGGGGCGCGAACCGTCCCGCACAGAACCCGATTTCGAAAGCTGGGACGCCACAGCTCTTCCTTTCCTGAAGCCAACTGGTGACTGGAACACGGCCCGGGTCACGTGTGACGGCGACACGATCATCGCCCGGATCAACGGGCAGATCGTCAATGATCTCTCAGGCGTCGAGGCCGTCGCCGGACGTATTGCCTTCAAGTTTGAAGGCGGCTCGGTCGCGTTGCGGAACATCAAAATCCGTGACGTTGCAGCCAATGCCAAACCAACAGGCGATTCAGCAGGCAACTCGACCCCCGCGCCGACAGTGACTGAGGTGACGCCAGTCTCTGACGTCACCGTGGCCCTCAGCACTCCGGACGATTGGGATGACTGGCGTTGCCATCAGGCGAACCGCACCGTGCCGGGCTTCGACGGGGGCTGGCAACTGGATGCGAACGGCGTACTCTCGACCTCAGACCTGCCGGACCACGGGAGCCTGTTCACGGCCCGCGAATTCACCGACTTTGAACTGAGTCTCGATTACCGGCTGACAACTGGAGCCAACAGCGGCATCCTG
>JAPOLP010000051.1 GCA_029977045.1 Planctomycetota bacterium | reverse complement strand
TTTGCGACGTCTGACGCTCGACAAGTGCGACCAGGTCTGCGCGATCAAGCCGCGCGGCGGGGTGACCTCGCTGAACGTCTCCGTCGCGGCAGCCGTCCTGATTTCTCGGCTCTCGTAAGCTTTGGTTTTTGGTCAAAGTGTCGATGGCCAACGTAGCCATCTCGCTCCGCGAGATGAGCCAGCGTGACGAGCGAACTGACGGCTCCAGTACGGTGTTTTCTGCGGCGAGTAACTCGTGAGCCGATGGGTATTCGGGAGCAGATTCTGCAATCGGCTCATCTCGGCGGAGCGAGATGGCTACGGTTGCGGCTGTGCCGCCATCCGCCGGTCGGAATAATCGATCCGCGAATCAGTCATTCAGTACCTGTGCGGCTCACCCTGCATTGCCGGGCCAGGGGAACTCGTTTCTAATGGGCAGCCTCGAATCAATCCGCTCGGATGCGTTTCGGGCACTCCTCTGATTCCGACCGACTTGGCGAGCTTCCCGGCCCGCTCCCACCGATTTCACTCCGACGGCCTCCCCGCAATTCCTCAAGCGTTCCCGAGGCTGCAGCAGGTTTTCATGCGTTACTTCGCCTTTCTGATTTTCTGTGGCCTCGCCGGCGGCACCGGCTGGTATCTGTACCAGGACTCCGTCGCGTCGACCGAGACCGAACCGAAAAAGAAAGAGGCGGAGATCGTCGCCGTCGAAGCGGTCCCCGTGCGGCGGCAGTTAGTCGAGGAGCAGATCGAGCTGGTCGGCAGTCTCGAACCGCGAGCCGAAGTCATCATCCGCTCGCGAGTCAACGGGTACCTCAAGCGGCTGCCCTTTGATCTCGGTGACCGCGTCGAGGCTGACACTGTCGTCGCGGAACTCGACAACTCCGGCACGCAGGAACTTGTCGCCGCGGCCGACGCCGCAAAGAAGGTCGCTGAGGCACAGTTCGCCGCTCAGCAGGCCCGCGCACAGCAGGCGGCTCGCGAAGTGAAGCGGCTTGAAGAACTCGCGAAGTCCGGCGTCAGTACCGAGCAGGAAATGGACGAGGCCGTTGCCGTGCTCGACGTCGCCCGAGCCGAGCTGAAACTTGAAGAGGCACGCGTCAATCAGGCGCGGTCGGATCTCGAACGAGCCCGGATCACGCTGGAAGAGCTGACGATCGACACGCCGCTGGCCGGGTACGTTGCCGAGCGGAATGCCGAAGTCGGCGATCTGGCTCGCGTCGAGGACATCCTGCTGCGGATCGTCGATCTGGATACCGTCCGCACGGAAGCGTAGGTCGTTGAGCGCGATTACGAGAAGATTCGCGTTGGCCAGACGGCTCGGATTGAAGTCGACACGTACGAGGATCAGGCGTTCTTCGGCACCGTCGTCCGCAAGGCTCCGGTGCTCGATCCCGATACGCGGACCGGTCTGATTTACATCGACGTTGAGAACCGCGACCTGAAACTAAAGCCGGGGATGCACGCCCGCGTGTCGATCGTTGCGAGCAGCCACGATGCGATGGTCGTCCCGCTGTCGTCGATCATGGAGCGCGACAAGAGCGAATTCGTCTTCACCGTCGACCCGGCAGCCGGCACGGCAAGCCGGCAGTTCATCCGGACGGGCATCCGGACGAACGACGCCGTCGAGGTAATCAACGGTCTGGCGGACGACGCCCAGGTCATCACGATCGGCAGTCGCATGATCGCCGAGGGAACTCAGCTGGAAGTCACCGTCGCCGACTGGAAACTGCCACCCGCGACAGCCCTGGTCGCCAGCGAACCGGACACCGGATCGGCATCGGCAGACTGAAACAACGATTGCCGGCATCTGGTTAATCCGTCCGAGGGTCGGCGGTTACCGTCGTGACTTCGACCTGTCTGGACACGCTTTCGATGACCGATCACGACGCCAATCCGATTCTGTTCTTCGACGGCGTTTGCGGTCTGTGCAACCGCGTGGTCGACTTCGTCCTGCGGAACGATCACCGTGGCCGCGTTCGATTCGCCCCGCTTCAGGGCTCGACGGCGCAGAGCCGGTTGCCTGCCCGCGACCGTGATCACCTCGACACGGTTGTTTTCATTGAAGGCGAAAGAATCACTCGCCGCTCGACCGCCGTCGTTCGGCTGCTGAGCCATCTCGGCGGCATCTGGACCGTGCTTGCCTGGCTGCTCTGGCTGATCCCCTTGCCGCTGCGGGACGTCGGCTACCGACTCGTCTCGAAGCTGCGCTACCAGCTGTTTGGAAAGAAAGAAACCTGCCGTCTGCCGGCTCCGGACGAACGGGCACGGTTTCTGGACTGAGCTGGCTGGCGGTCAGACGATTGCTCCGATGAGCATGATCGCGCCGACGATGGCTCCACTTCCAAGCACGCAGACGGCGACGGTCAGCGGGCCGCGGTAGTAGCCTTTCGTCAGCCAGTTCAGCAGCAGGTAGAGCCCCGTCAGCGCTCCCAGGACGACCAACAGTCCCAGCCCGCCGGAGATGCGTCCTGCCGAGCGGAGTTCTGTGGCGGCCTGATGTGCGGCTGCCTCGCTCATCGCGACCTGAATCATCTCGCGAAGGTTCGAACTGCCGATGTCGAGCAGGATGGCTTCTCGGTAAACGTCGCCGTAAGGGCGTTTGAGTTTCTGGACGAAGCGGTCGGCGATGTAGTTTCCAGCTTCGAGCTGTTCGAGCATCAGCAGGCTGGCCGGGCGAGACAGCCTTTGGTTTTCCCGCGGATCAATCAGATGCCCAAGCTGATTGGCCGCCTGTTCGAGCACGTCGCGAGTGGCTTGCCCACTGGACGATGCCAGCTCGCGACACCGCACAACCTGGTAGGTCGTTCCGTGCCGAACGGAAAGAAACTCACTGGTCGCTGTCAGCCAGGGCTTCTCGATAAACCGCGTGCTGTGGCCTAGCGACCAGGCCGGCCCCTTAAAGCTGGCGACGAGAATTCCACTGATTTCAGCGCTGCGGCCCGACTCGCTGGAAGACCTGAACTTAAGGCTTCTCCTGACCGACTGCGAGACAGTCAGCCTGATCTCGACTTCTCCAACCTTGGGATCACTCACCTTCCGAGCATCCGGTCCTGTCGTCACAAGAGTGCCGGCTTCTGGAAACTTCTTCTGGACGAGTTCGTCCATCGCTTCGAGAAGAGCCAGCGTGTCGACGTCCGGCGTACGACTGTCGCTGACAATGCGAATCAGTTTCGGCTTGTCGACGCCTTTCGCCTGAAGCTTGTCGAAGTGCCCCAGCCATTCGCGAATCAATGCTCGACTGGCCAGCTCTGCCGACGGGTAAACATCGGCGTCAAACTGCTCGTCGACTTCCGGCAGCCAGGCAGTGGAAACGTCAGTCGGCGTCACGGTGGGAGCCGCGAGCTGCCGGCCAGCCTGGTCGTCAGGCAATTGATCATCCTGTCGCTGAGGGTCGAGCCGTTGTCGTTCTGCAGCTTCGCGACTCTGTCGGGCAAGCTGATACTGTTCCAGTGATTTCAGCCGGGCATCGGCCTCGGCTCGCCGCACGGTCGTCACGGCCTTTTGCTGCTTCTGAATGATCACGCCGAAAGTGACGGCGACAAGAAACGCGGCGAGAGTGGCCACGACAACCCGCGGGTGCCGGCTGCCGAGAAACCAGAAGATCGCCAGAGCGACGATAACGACGGCGCCACCAAGCAAGGCAACCAGAGGCATTTCGGGAGCAGTTTGTTCTTGCATGATGAGCATGATCAGGCTTCCTGTTTCACGGGAACCTGCTGAGCAGCAGTGTGTTTGAGTGTTTGCCCTGGTGGCAGAGCGAGCATCAGCAGAGCTGCCGTGAATGCGACTGCTGCTCCCAGACAGCTAGGGATGAAATCGTTGCTGCGCAGGAACTCTTCGAGGATCAGTCCGATCTTTTCCTGCTGAAGTCCGGTCGCCACGTTGCTCCACTGCACTCGATAGAATGCTTCCATCAGCAGGACAAACGTAATCGCGAACGGTGCTGCCGCCGCCGGAACCTTAAGTACGTGGCCAATCGAGAACGACCGACGCGATGCGATCAGTAGTCCCGCTGAGATGACCGCAAGGATTCCGGTCAGCAGTTGTAGCAGCTCACGCAGCAGTTCCGGCCACGTCTTCGTTCCAAAGAGCCCTTCAAGATCGGAGCCCGTGAGATCGAAACCGCGGAACACGTCGGCAGCGATCATTTCAGGAACGTCTATCGCCAGCAGAAAACCAACCATGACAGTGATTGTCAGAGCCAGTCCGCCCAGCACAGCCATGCCATTACTGACCAGTGACGCTGCTGGTACCGACGAGAGACCGTTGACAGCCTCGCTGTTCGCGCGGCTTCGCAGTGGGCGTCCGGAACCGTCGCGGAACTCGCCCAGCGCGATCAGGATCAGATCGACAAGCTGTCCAACTCCGGCCAGCCCCAGCGTGAACATCCACAGCAACCCCGTTCCAATTCGCCCGGTCAGAAATCGGTGCAGACCGCAGACCGGGACGAAGCCAAAAGTGACGAACGGCAGCAGACAGAGAATAAGAGCTGCGATTCGCGAAATTGGTCCATCGGCTGGCTCCAAAGCGATGTTTTCCTGAGAACTCGGCTCGTCAGAGAGCGACGCGCTGACATTGTTGCCTGTCGCGTGCAAAGGTCTGGCGATCGTTTCTGCGTTGCCGGAATCAGTCCCAGCGGAGACTTCATCAAGTTCGAGGGCTCGGTTGCGCTCTGATGCGGGCAGGTCCAGCGACTTCAGTTCTGCTGCAATGTCCGGGAAGCGCACTCCATACCAGGCGCCGAGAGCCTCGCGCGCTGACGTCAGCCATTGGACGCTCTCATGCAGCCGTCGAGACGCGGTCGCGTCGTATTCAGAAACGGCCTGCACCGCGAGTGCCGCGGCGCCGACGATCGCCGCGGCGGCAAGAGGATTGCCATTCGTAAACTCAGTGGCCATTGCCGCGATCAATGCTGCGGCCAGACACGGCGTGAGTCGAATGCGGCCCGGTCGAGAACGGGCCGCCAGCCACTGCCAGTCCATCACGAGCAGGGGAATTACGGCGGCCATGACCGTGCCATCTCCGGAGCCGCCTCCAATGACGATTCCGGATCGCCCGATCAGCGGATGGAACATTTCCTGAAGCACCATCGCCGGCACGAAAGCACCAACTGCGTTGGCCAACCGGCCAAACAGACTCGGGATTCCGGACGAGCCGCCGGGCATCCATGAGGCGACCAGCTTTGCTGCCCAGACGATCGCCCAGGTGATGAAGAACTGGCCCCAGAAGGATGAATCATCGAGGATGAAAAGCCCATACCCCTCTCGGTCGGTATAGCCGTTCGAGATGAATGCCATCGTGGACAACACGATCAGTCCGAAAGCAGCTCGTCGACGGGCTGGAATCGGGTCGTCCGATCTACGCGGACGATCGGCGTAGCGGGCTGGTGCAATGCACAGCGCGGCACCAACTCGTGACCAGAGACGCCCGAGATGGTAGGGCGTCGAATCCAGGTGCGTTGCTGACGTCGATACTCGACGAGGCGAACGCGGCGATCCGTGGCCAGCGGCTCTTGCGGGTGTCTGCCGCGACGATGCCGGGACGGCTTGAGCGCCGGCCCCTGCGACGGCTCGCCGGGCAACCATCGTCAGCGAGTTCGGGCTGAATGTGCTCACGCCGTCGGCCACGGTCGCGCTGCCGAACAGGTCGGCAACCAGCTCATCGACCGTCTGGTAACGCGCGCCAGGATCCTTCTCCATCGCCTTGCGGACGACCGACGCGTATGGCTCGGCGAGGGCCGAGACGTCGACGTCGCCGGCCATGTGTTTCATCAGGACTTCGCCCATCGTCTCGCCGACGAACGGCGGTTGGCCGGTCAGCATTTCGTACAGCAGCACTCCCAGCGCGTAGATGTCGACCGTGCGGTCGTAACGTCCGACGCCGATCTCGGGAGCCATGTAGTGGACGGTGCCGACAGTCAGCGTGTGACCGCTGCGGTGGCTCGCCGTGATGACCTTGCTGAGACTGTAGTCGCCAACTTTGACGTAGCCGTCCTCGAAGAAGACGTTGTGCGGCTTCAAGTCGCGATGCACGATCCCGTTGTCGTGCAGCAGAGCGATGCCCTTGGCAATCTCGCGAATGAACCACGCGGCCTTTTCCGGGCCGAGTCCGTTTGGCGACTCGTCGAGCAACTCCCGCAGCGACGGGCCGGCGACGTACTCCATGATCACAAACGGATCGCCGCGTTCGCTGTGCTTGACGTCGAAGATCGACACCAGGTGCGGCGACTTCAGGTTCATGCAATGACTGATCCCGCGCAGCTCGATGTCTTCGTAATTCTGCACAGCCTTCAGCGCGACCTGCCGACCGGAATCGCTGACCGCGTAATAGACCTCGCCAAACCCGCCCCGCCCGAGCGCCTGCTCGATCGTGAAACCGTCCAGCGGTCGGTCGCCGTTCTGATATCGATAAGAAGCCATGGCGTGGTTCGCGGTTCGAGTGACAGAATCAGAGTTGGATATTCGACAGCCGCACGCGGACGCCGCCGATATCGACGGATTCGCCCGGTTCAACAGGGATCGGAGCGATCGGATCCTGTCCGGCCTGACGAGCGGCGAAACCGCTGCGGGCAAAGAACCGTCCGTCACGCTCAAACAGGACGATCGGTTGTTCGAGCGACCGATTGACGACGTGACTGGTCCGGGCGGCACCAGCAATCAGCGTTTCATCAAACAAAACGACCGTGCGGATGTCCGGTCGCGAGAGCCGGGTACCGGTCAGGTCGAGCGCCGCGGAATGACTGACCGCCGCCGGGCGCCGAAAGCGGACGCTGCAGCGCGGGCCGAAGGCGAGTTTCGCGTCAGCAGGCAACAGCTTCTCGCGGCACTGAACGCCGTCAACTGAGCACTCGCCTGCTGCGACAACCTGATAGCCGGCGCTGTGCCGCGTCAGCAGAGTTGGAGCATCGCCGCTGTATCCGGTCAGCGCGAGATCGCAGTGTCCAGAGCGGCCTGCATTGCCGATGCTCAACGTTGGTGAGGTCAGCAGCAGCGCACTCCCCGCTCCATCAATCTGCAGCAGCAGTTGCTCGCTCTTTGTTCGGGTCGGTTGTGCATTGCGAGGATCAGTCACGCGGGGCTGACGTTCGTTCGATCGAATCTCGATTCGAGGCGAGCCCGCCGCTGCAGCCGCTTCGGCCAACAGGGACAGCGGACTGGCCTGCAGTTCGCCCGCGAGTTCTGCCGCTCGCTGTGTGTTCTCCTGCAACGACTTCAGCCAGTCGGCTTCCGGCAGCAGTGTTCGCAACTGGCGGATCGTTCGTAAAGCGTCGTCGAAGCGTGAGTGTTCGATCGACTGCGACGCTGCTCGCCCGAGTGCGACGACCTGATCGAACTCGGCGAGGTCCGGGTCGAGCGATACGAGAGGCCGAACGCGTTCCGTCAGAACCTGTACGCGGTCGAGCCGGCCTGCTTCGATCTCGCCCAGGATCTGATCGACGATCGGTCCCGTGACCTGATCGACGAGACTCGACAGTGACGCGTGTTTCGGGCTGAGCGAATGCAGCTCGGCGACTGCCACGACGGCGTCGTTGGTTCGACCGGACTCGACGAGTTGCGTCGCTCGCTCAGCAGCCGCGTCGATCCGCGACCGCTTCGCGGCGAGCTGGTCGCTCAGTCGGTCGGCTGCCGATTCGTCCGAGGCGGCCCGCTGGAGAAGCTGTTCTCCGAGTTCGCAGTTCCCGGCATCGACTTCGCACTGTGCTTCGCTAAGTAGTTCCCGTTCACGGCGCCGCTGCCGGTCCGTCGCCGCGACAAGCTGGTCCAGCTGCGACTGAAGTTCTGCAATTCGAGCCGCATTGCCGCCGAGCTGACGTGCGGCTCCCAAATCCTGCTGGGCTGCCGTGCGACGATCGCCAGCGAGATGTTCGGCGGCGCGATCGAGCAGTGCTTCGACAAGCTTCGTGATCAGCGACTGCCCGTCGCGGTGCTCGCGAACGCCCGGTTCAGTCACGAGCGATGCCGCCTCTTCCAGCCGCCCGTCCCGCAACGCGGCCTCTGCCTGTTTGAGTCGCAGGTTGAACACGGTGGACTCCGCAGAAGGAACAAAACGGGAAGGGAGAATAACGAGATGCCGAGTGTTCAGCGCGTCGTGAGTACGACCCGCTCGTTCCCACAGTTTCGTGGGAACGAGTTTGTCAGACGGCGATTCGTTCGCGGAGCGAACAACGACTTTACTGTTCCGTCGTGGCGACGTGCTGCTGTGGCTCAGCGGTTGCCCCGAGGTGCTCGTCGACTTCTGCGAGCAGCGAGGCCTCGTCGACGATTGGTTCGTCGAAGCTCAGCTCGGGCGAGGCTTCGTGTTCGAGGACTCGCTCGGCAACGTCCAGGCGTTTCTGAATGTCCGCCAGCAGCTGGTCGGCTCGGGCGAGCTTCGTATCGCTGACCTGAACCCGGCTGCCGACTGCCGATGCCTGCACGAGGCGGTGCTGAGCGATCAGCGATTCGACCTTCTGTTCGAGTTCGACCTTGCGAGCCCGCGCCCGGTCCAGCAGTTCCATCGCCGCGTGCAGCGACTGCCTGCGGTTTTCGAGCAGCTTCTCCTTGCTGGCGAGAATCATCTCGGCGTCTTTGACGCGGGTCAGCCGCTGAGCCAGCCGTTCAGTCAGTTCGCCGCGTGAGAACTCCCGACCGCCGACCTCGTACGCAACCTGCTGTGTCTGCAGTGTGTTCCGCAGTGCGGCGAGTTGCTCGCGTTCCTGCGACACGTCGTCTCGCGTTGACACAAGGTCTTTTTCGAGGGCCGCGATCTCGACCTCGTCCTCGGCGATGATCCGGATATTGGCGTGCAGCTCGGGCAGGATGTCGTTGATCAGGTCCCGCGCCCGCTGCAGCTCGAATTCGATCGGCACAGAATCCCGCACGGTTTCCCGAACGGAACCCGCCGACGTCCGCATGTAGCTCATCAGCTCCGATCCGAAGATCAGGCCACCCAGAATCAGCACACTGGCCGTACTCGCCAGCCCATATTTCACAACTTTCAGACTCATCGTCGCACCCTCGCCGGAAACCTTGCGATGTCAGGCTTCGCTCGGTCGGAAGCCATTTCGCAGGGGTAGTCGCGGCCTGCCGGGCAATATTTCACAAACCTCAGAAATTCATAAAACTCAGAGAGTTTCCCGCAGATCGAGCGGAATCCAGACAGCTTCCGGCTGACGGGACCTATTGACGACCTCAGAGGCTGCGCGGAAACTTCCGCTCCTTCCTGGCAGGCCAATTCCGAGGTTTGCCGCCCACACGTCCTGACTCGTCCGAGTCGCCATCCATCCCCGAGTTGATCCGCTGGTTGCACGACTGCGCCTGCAGATTCTGCTCGTCTCCCTCAGCAAGGAAGCCACTGCCATGATGCGCTTTGCTTTTCTGACGGCGGTTGCCGTCAGCCTGCTGCCCCTACGTCTGGACGCCCAGGACGTTTCCCAACTGCAACGTGAAAATGTAGAACTGCGCTCGCGGCTCGACCGCCTTGAAACGCTGGTCGAGCGTCTGGAGCCAAACGCCGGAACCTCGGAAAGAACGTTCTCGGCAGTTCCAACCTCGGGATTGGTCGACACCGCAGCACCCGTCGAGCACGCGTCCTTCGCGTCCTGGAATCTCAACAGTGCATTGAGCGGCGACGCACCGGCGTTTCCGACCGTCAAGCTGACCGGGTTCTTCCAGTTGGACACCGTATGGGTGGATCAGGATGCGGCGAACAGGGCGGCAGTCGGTGACGCTCAGGACGGAATCGACTTCCGCCGGGCACGGCTCGCGGCGACCGGCAACGTCGCCGAAAACGTCGGATACATGCTCGAAATGGACTTCGCGTTTCCAGGCCGTCCCAGCTTCATGGATGTCTGGGGCGAAGTCCGCGACGTCGACTTCCTGCAGAACGTGCGCTTCGGCCAGTACCGCCAGCCGTTCGGACTCGACGGCCTGACGAGCGTCAAAGAGCTGACCTTTATCGAACGAGCTCTGCCGTTCGCGTTCCTGCCATTCCGCCAGACCGGCGTCATGGCGCATGGCGCGAGCAAGTCCGAAGACATGACCTGGTGGCTTTCCGGCTTCCGGGCTCCCGTCGATGCGTTCGGCGGAAACGTCGGCGACAACGCCGGCTACGGTATGGCAGCGCGAGCGACAGCGGTCGTCATCGACGACGGCGACGCGATCGTGCATCTCGGTGGAGCGTACAGCCTGATCTACCCGACAAATGACATGGCACGCTACCGCAGCACTCCGGAGTTCTTCGATACCGACGCACTGCTCGGTTCGACGCCTGCCTTCGTCGATACAGGAGTGATCGCCGCGGACCACGTGAACCTGTTCGCGGGAGAACTCGCGGCGACATCCGGTGCCTGGCACGCTCAGGGCGAGCTGCTTTACGCCGTTGTCGATCGGCTGGCAGGCAGCTCGGTCGCGTTCTCGGGAGTCACCTTCCAGTCGGGCTGGATCCTGACTGGCGAACACAGACCCTATGACCGTAAGAACGCCGTTCTGGGCCGCGTTGTTCCGTGCGAGAACTTCGGATTAAACGGCGGCTGCGGAGCCTGGGAAGTCGCCGCCCGCTGGTCGTATCTCGATCTGAACGACGCCGGAGTCAACGGCGGGCAGCTCAACAACGTAACTGCCGGGCTGAACTGGTACCTCAACCGTTACACGAAGCTGCAGCTCAACTACATCCACGCGTTCCTGAAGACCCCTGGCCTGGGAGACAGCGACGCCGACATCGTCGCGATGCGAGCCCAGATCGATTTCTGATACGAATCCCAATCATAAACAGCGAGTTTTGGTGTAGGGAGCGGGGCGTTTCTCACTTCATGTCAGAGCGATACCAGCAGCGACAATACAAAGCTGGTGACACGAAATCGCCTACTTGCGCCGCTGAGGCGGACTGCGCCACACGCAGCCGGATGCGGGAAGCCAGCAACGGCAGAGTCAGCGCGTACCGAATGACGTCTACGGCTGAATGGTAACCGCTTCTCCGTCAGTCAGATTCAGCCTGACGTTACCTCGCAGCGACTTCACGGCTGCGGCAAATTCTTCCGGCGTCTCAACGGACCGACCGGCCACGCGGTCGATCAGATCTCCTGGACGCAGGCCAGCAGCTTCGGCGGGACTGCCGGGTTCGACCGTTTTCGCGACGACGGCGATTGGATACGCAGCCTCGAAATCAAAGAACTTCATGCGACCGGTTGGCCAGTCGACTCGCAGGCCGCGCCAAGCCGGCTGCCGATACTGCGAGACGATGATGCGATCCGGGTCGGTGACCGGCCACTTCGCGATCTTCACGTCGACGAACCGCTGGCCTTCCCGGCTGATGACCTGGATGTTTGCGTTGGCACCAGGACGCAGCAGTCCGACTTCTCGAAACAGGTCATCCTGAGAGTACAGTCGTACTCCGTTGACCGCGCGAATGGTTTCGCCGGACCGCAGTCCAGCGCGGTCGGCGGGCGAGTCGGGGACGACCACCCTAATGAATACCCCCTGCGGATTCTGGACGCGGACGTTGTTGAATCTTCTACCCACCGGCTCGATCACCTGGACGCCCAGAAACCCGTACTCGACTTCCTGGCCGCTGAGCAGCTCCTCGACGATTCGCCGCATCGAATCGCTAAACGGAATCGCGTAGCCGACTGACGATTCGTAACCCTCGAGCGCCGCCAGCGAGGTGGTGATGCCGATGAACTGCCCGCTGCTGTTGAGCAGTGCTCCGCCACTGAAGCCGGGGCCGAGCCGGGTATCAACGTGAAGCAACGTTCCAAACTGGTGGATCGTCTTCTCGCCGCCTCTTGTGTCGACAAGCGGGTAGCGCGAGACGTTACTGATCATGCCGCTGCTGACGCTGGGCGATCCGTCCCGCGCGACCGCGTACGGATTCCCGAGAGCAAGGACAAACTGCCCTTTGCGAAACTCGACGGTTTCCGGCAACGGCAACGTCGGACGTTCCGTTAAGGCGGTACCAAGTTGCTCACCGTCGATCGCGAGGACCGCCAGATCGCTGCGTGGATCGGCCGCGTAAATCGACGCCCAGGCGACATGAGTCCGATCGAGCCGGACGGTCAGCCTCGCATCGGAAATCACAGAGCCGTCATTCAGGAAGGGCTGGCCGCCATCCACGACGTGATAGTTCGTCAAAACAAACCGTGTCTCCGGTTTGCCAGGCTGCGACATCAGGATGCCCGTGCCAAACTCCTGCGGGACAAAATCCGGAGACAGTGGATCTGATCCGTCGAAGTTACGCGGCGGGCCGAATGGATGCCGCGACTGTTGTCGGTCGATCTTCTCGTTCCGCAGCGGAATCCTGGCGACGGCGACAATCGATTTCTCTGCACGACTGACCGTATCAACGACCGCCTGCTCGAACGCGGCAAACACGGCTGCCGCGTCCTGCGCTGAAACCGGCTGTGAGCAGAGGCTGCCTGTCAGGAGGCAGGTCACGGACAGCAGCATTCGCAGGCAAGTGTCGAGATTCTTCATCAGAAAACCCGCTCGGAGACACGTTCAGAATGGTCGAAGTGTCTCATCGTAGAGCGGTTGCTGCTGCTGTCGAGGCTACTGGTCGCGGCGAGGACGCGCCTCACGCAGTTCCTGTTGAGTGATCTTTCCGTCGCTGTTCTTATCGATGCGGTCGAAGCCTTCCTTCAGCCGGCCAATCGCTTCGTCACGGTCGATCGCCTTGTCGTTGTTGCGGTCAAGCCGGCTGAAGATCGCATCGAGATCCAGTCCGTCGCGCTGGGGGGCAGCATTGTCAGTGTTCCGTCGCGGCGGGGCATTGCCTTCGCGCCGCGGTCGGGGATCGTCAGGTCGAGGTGAATCCGATTCGGGTCGTCGCGGACGGTCACCTGGACGATCGCTTTCCGGACGACGGTTTTCTGGTCCCCGGTCGCCAGGACGACCTGCTCCCGGCTGGCCGGGACGACCCTCGAACGGAGGTCGATCCATACCGGGCCGGCCATTGAATGGGCGACCGTCAGGTCCCTGCGGCAACGGACCGCCAAACAGTTCGCGCACATCGAGTTGTCCGTCGCCGCTGGTATCGAGCTCGCCAAACTTCTGTATCAGTTGAGCGACCTCGTCGCGCGACAACCGACCGTCGCGATTCGCATCGAGCACTCCCAGGAATCGCGGGCCGCGACGCTGACTGTCCGGGCCGGGGCCACCAGGCATTGGTTGGCCATCGCGCATTGGGCGATCACCTTGCGGACGTCCCTCAGCTGGGCGGCCAGGTTGTGGCTGACCATCCGGACGCCGGGCGCCATCGGGACGAGGCCGTCCATCTGGTCCGGGCTGGCCGTCACGCTGAGCGAACTGGCGAGCGGCTTCAACAAACTCGTCCTGTGTGATCGCACCATTCGCGGCTTTGCCCAGACGTTCGAACAACCGCCCCAGGAACGGACGGGCGGGCTCGGGAATCTCAGACAGCAGTAGTTTGCCGTCGCCGTTCGTGTCGAACCGTTTGAAGTTGTCCTCTGGGCTGCCGAATGCTGCACCGGGCCGGCCACCGGATGCCGGTCGTCCGCCAGCGGCATTCAACTGTTCCCGCATCTTCTGAAACTCTTCGAGCGTGACGCTGTCCTTGCCCTCGCGTTCAAACACCTGACCGAACCGTTCCCGCAGGAACTCCGGCAGCTCGTCGCGTGACAGCTTGCCGTCACTGTTCCGGTCCATCCGCTTGAAGAACTCTTCCGCACTGACAGCGACCGGAGCACGGCCCTGGCCGGGCAGCCCAGCTCCCGGTTGTCCAATCGGGGCGGGCTGTTCCGCTACCGCTTTCTGGAACTCTTCGCGAGTCAGCTCGCCATCGTTGTTGCCATCACCCAGCCGCAGCATTCGCTCGAACGCACGTCGCTGCTCTTCTGAGATTTCATCCTTCACAAGCTTGCCGTCGCCGTTCGCATCGAGCTTGTCGAACAGGCTTCCAGGGGATGCAGCTTCCGCGGGCTTCGTTTCTGGTTTCGGGTCCGCGTCCTGAGCAACCACAAAGCCGGCACCAGACAGCAGCACAGCCGACAACAGACAACCACGAAAGCGTTTCATGATCTAATTCCTGTGAAAAGAAGGCCCCGCAGATGAAGCCAGCATACGGACTCGGCATCAAACCCCGACAGCGACCGCAAGTTTCGACACCGTAGAAAAAGACTCCGAAATTCAATCTGGATTTCCACATCCGAATTCGACGAGCATACCAGGG
>JAPOLP010000705.1 GCA_029977045.1 Planctomycetota bacterium | reverse complement strand
CCAAAGTGCGGTCGGGAGCAGGCTGAGACTGTCGGTCTCGACACTCCAGCATTACCCAGATGGCGTCCGACCGATTCTGAACTCGACGAATGTGATTCTGCTGATCGCGCCTTCCGAGTGTTTGCCGCTGGTGTAGCCATCTGAGTTTCTTTGGCTCTCGGTCTTCTCGTCTGGATGATGTTCGGACTGATGCCTGCCGTCATGGTGACGGTGTTTGCTTTTGCGATTATCGGGTCGATCCTGAATCCGCTCTTCTGACGCGTGGCACGTTGGTTGCTCCGGTCACTCCCGTTTGTTGAACCCTCAGCACGGGAGGTCCAGCCATGTCAGCCAGTCTGTCTGATCGAGGTTCGTTCGCTAGTCGCGAGAAGGCTCTCGAAGACGCGTTCTTTCACAGGGTCGATGCGGAACTGCTTGCCAGTCTGCGGTCGCAGATGCACGCCGGGCAGGATCTTGATGAGCTGGCGGCGGCATCCGGGATTCGTGACCGGCAACTGCTTCAGGAGCTGATTGATCTGGGAATCACGGCGGAGAACCTGCTCGTTCTGTGGCTGGTTCCGCTGACTCAGGTCGCGTGGGCGGACGGTTCCGTGGATCTCAAGGAGCGTCAGGCCGTCGAAGAAGCGATGGCCGACGCGGGATTCCCATCGGACAGTCCCGCGTGGAAGCTGCTGGAATCGTGGCTGAATCATCCGCCGTCAGAAGATGTGCTCGAAGCGTGGCGTGAGTACGCGACAGCGCTGATTCATCGCACGAACCCAGATCATCGCGTGCCCCTTGAGCACGAACTGCTCGGTCGGGCGCGCGATGTCGCACGAGCTGCGGGCGGCGTCCTGAATATGGGCGGCGTTTCCAGAGCGGAAGAAGCCGTGCTGCGTCAGATCGAGGACGTAATCGCCAGGCCACACACTTGATGGCCACGCGGCACGGTGGTTGCTCTTCTGAAGTCGCGTGTTCCGCAGGCAGACGCGCTCAGCTGTCGCGGCAGTGAGAATCAGGTCTCAACTGGGAAGGAGCGAGCCATGTCGCCTCTCGAAAAAACCTGCCATGAACTGCACCAGCGGTATGAACAGGTCGGTGAAGAGCTGACTCGGCTGGAGCTGAAGCTGGTGGCTCCAGGCTTCCAGAAGATGGAAACCGAATCCGGGAAGGCTCGCGAACTGCACGAAGAAGTCAAAGTGATGCGTCTGCGCCTTGACGATGGCCTGCGCCGAGTCAACGAAATGCACGCGGCGGAAGGCGAAGACCTGCAGGCGTTCACGACCGAAGTCGGCGGAATGGCGGGCGATCTGGAAGGCAAGGTCAAACGACTGACAGCCGTCTGGAACGAGAACTTCGGCGGCGACACCGTCAACGAAGAAGACGTGCTGCGTGAATCTGCCGCTCAGCTTGCGGCAGACACGAAAGCCTGATGGGGACTTCTGCAACCTCGCAACGCAGAGGCTGTGACACTCAGGGGCGCCGGTCAGCGAATGAACGGCGTCCCTGTTCGCAGGCACTGATGGAAGCGTGCTCGCTCGGTCGGGTTGAGTGAGTTCTCAAGCTGCTCAAGCTGTGTCGCGTTGAGCGTTCTCAGATCGAGGCCTTGGCTCGTGGGCTGTGACTGTGCTGGGACGAGCGTCTGTACCTGGGCCGTCGGTTGAGTTGGCGTGCCGAACTGTGGCGCTCGTGGTTGCGGCGCGGCAGACGCCTCTCCCTGCTGCGGTACGGCCTGCTGGATCGACGATTCAGTTGTCTGTCCCTGGCTGGCTGTCTGCTGCACCGGCTGCTTCGCCGTCGGAGACTGTGACGCGGACGCGAGCTTCGTGTCGGCGGCTTTCCGAGTTTCCTGGCGGACAGCGTCGAGCCAGTTCTGAGCCTGCACCAGCGTCGGCTTTTTCAGAACCGCGCTGAGGAAACGGTCTTCCGCCTGCTTGGTCTGCCCCTGCTCGTACAGAATCAGGCCGATGTTGTAGTCCGCTTCCGCGTCGCCGACTGACTGGACGAAGTGGGGCTCGGCAGCGGCGATATTGCCCTGCTTGGCGAGAGCGACTGCCAGACGATGACGCAGGCGGTTGTTGCCCGGCGTCAGCTCGATGCCGCGGGTCAGATGCCGGACAGCTTCGTCGAACCGGTCCTGCGTCAGATAAAACTGCCCGAGCGATTCGATGACCAGCGAGTTCTCCGGAGCGACCTGGAACGCCTGCAGGAACTGCTTCTCAGCCGCCTGAATTCGACCAGCCAGCAGGTCGAGCCGTGCCAGTCCGAGGATTGCTTCCGGCGACTGCGGATTCGTGGAGCTGATCTGCTGGTAGGCGTCGCGGGCGGCATCGTAATCGCCTCGCTGTTCGCTCATCTGAGCAAACGAGAGCCGCAGCCGTTCGGGATCCTTGAGCTGGGCCTCCGCATCGGCGGTCGGCTGCCAGGCGTTACCCTGGCCGGTCGACTGGCAACCGGTCAGCATCGCAGCGCAACAGAAGACGGCAGCCAGCGAGATGGCTCGCGCTGCACGGGATCTTTCCGGATTTTCGACGCGTGGCATTCCGCACCTCCCTGTGCAGTGCCCACTTGCTTCTTCAGTCGCCTGTACCTATGGCAGCCGGTTCAGCGAGCAGTGGCAACGCTTCGGGCCTCACACTTTCGCGAAGAACCGCGACGTCGCTTCGCCCATCAGCTCTTGAGTCAAAACAAGACGCTGATTCCTGAATCGACAGATTGACTGAACAATCTCCAGCAAATCCCTGGGATCGCTCGATCTGGGCAATTGCCCCTGATCGTAAAAGTTCTGGTAGAGGTACTCGACGGCCCGCGGCTCGAACGGAATCTTCCGCTGATCGCAGCACAGGCCGAAAATTTCCGAGTACATCTCGCGGCTGGGCGAGTCGATCAGAATCTTGTGCCGGATTCGCCGCAGAAACGCATCGTCGACCAGATCGCCGGGGTCCAGATTCGTCGAGAAGATGATCAGCTGCTCGAACGGCACCGGGAATTTCTTGCCGGTGTCCAGCGTCACGTAATCAATGCGTTCTTCGAGCGGCAGGATCCAGCGGTTCAGCAGGTCGCGGGGCGAGACGATCTGGCGGCCGAAGTCGTCGATCATGAAAACGCCGCCGTTCGCTTTGACCTGTAGCGGAGCCACGTAGAAGTTGCTGGCGGCGTTGTACCGCAGGTCAAGCATTTCGAGAGTCAGCTCGCCGCCCGTCACAACGACCGGACGCCGGACGCGCCGCCAGCGCATGTCGGGATGGTTTTCGTGCAGCAGTCGTCCAATGTCGCTCTGCGTCTGCGAACTCCTGGCGTCGCCCAGCAGGGCCGCGAGTTCGTCGTCATCCGCCGTCTGATGCAGACTCGGGTCGAAGATCGTGACGATGCCGTTTTCACTCTGGATGGCATACGGCACGTAAATCTCGCCGCCGTACTGATTCAGAAACCGCCCGAGTCCCTTCGCGATCTGGGACTTGCCGTTGCCCGGGGGGCCGTACAGAAAGATCGACTTGCCGCTGCAGACAGCCGGGCCAAGTTCATCCAGAAGGTGCGGCGGGATGATCAGGTCGCTGAAGGCTTCGATCAGGATGTCCGCCGAGCAGTTAATTCCGCTGACCGCCTGCCGCCGACACTGCTCGACATACTGTTCCAGCGCGACCGGAGCCGGGCCGACGTAACGGCACAGATCAAACGCTTCCCTGGCTCGCTCGCGACCCACCGTCGACAGATGAAAGCGGTACGAGACTCGACCGATGATTTCCCCGGACGTTACTTCGAGACAGCGGTCGTCCTTCAGGAACTGCAGGCATTCGTCGATGACGTTGAACGGCAGCCGGGCGTTCCGAGCGATCTCGACGCCCTGCAACGCTCCGTGCAGGTAAAGCTGCTTGAGGATCAGGTCGCAGACGAGACTCAAACTGAGCCCGCT
>JAPOLP010000574.1 GCA_029977045.1 Planctomycetota bacterium | reverse complement strand
CTGGGCCGACCCGGAAGGCCAGATCGCCCGCCAGCACGCGCCGCACTTCTACTTCGATGACGAGCCAGACACCCCGTTTGTCATCTCGCTGATGCACCGCGTCAGTGAAGTCTTTCCGCAGACGACCTGTTGCGGGTTCCTCCAGGAAGGCGAGCCCGACGCCGATCACCCGCTGGGCCGGTCACGCTGCGGCATCCACAGCCTGCGTCCCGCAACGTGCCGTGTCTTTCCGACAAAGTTCAACGTGACCGGCGAACTGGCGGTGATTCAGGACATCCCGACGCCAACGTGCGACGGCGGCGAGTCGGTTTACGACCTCTGTTCGCGACAGTGGGAACCCGCCGACCTCGACCCTGTCGAGCCGCTGCACGACCTGATCGTCGCCCGCTACGAAATGCAGTTCTTCCACCGCCTCGCCGATCAGTGGAACCAGTCCCCGCGCCCCTGGGCCGTCTTCCCGGATTTCCTGCGGATGGTTTATTCGCAACGACTGGTCAACGAATCATCGCTTGCCGCGACAACGTCCGAGCCTGAGACCACCAGCTCGCAGACCGACGAAGAGCCGCACACGATTCCGTTCCCCGGAACCGAACGAAGAACCCGAGCCGCATGATTCGCGAAGCGTGACCGCCCAGCATAAGTCGCCCGACTATTCGAAGCCCGAAGGGCTGGCCCGATGTCAGCTCAGGGAATGCGAACTGGCTGCCAGTCTGGACGAGCTCACCGCGCACTTGACCTTGTACACGTCGCCGACCGGTTCAGACATCAAAGTCAATCAGCGTTCCGCGATGCCCGTCGCAGCTCACGCGTTCGCCGGCGTGGTTGGCTGTCGGATCAGACTCCTGCGTCGCGGTACTGCTGTCGTCAGCGGCCTGAGCGACCGTCTCATCGGCGTCGTCCTTCGCCGGCTCCTGGTGTCCCGGCCCGCCATAAAAGCCGTCGGCGTCGCGGTCGCCGGAACCTTCTGTCTTGTCGGGTTCGTTGAGCTGCCCCGCGAATGCTTCTCGCGATGCTTCGGTTGCCCGGTTCGCGCTGTCGGCTTTCGACGCGTCCGTATCCGACGCCGCGCGAACGTTCCCCGCGTAAGGATTGATCGGGGCTCCCCCGCCAGCTGCACCAATCGTACTCATCGTTCTCCCCACGGCACCGGAAGAAGCATCCACAGCCGTCGCCCAACTTCAGGCGACGGCTGCGGGCAATGAGTCAGGTCTCGGGGTCAATCACAGGCAGCAACGACTCGAACAGACCGCAGCGTATCGAACTTCGGTCCCGGCCAGCGAGACGATTTTCCGTCAACACCGGCCTCCGACGCGTCCCGAAACGCATCCCGTTGAGAACTGCCACGTCAGGGTTCGATCCCCAGCAGCTCTTCTTCCTCCTCGACAATGACAATCTCTGGTTGGATGAGCACAAAGCGGCGCGGTGGTCGCACGGATCGGAACGCCTTCGGGCGACCGGGAATCGGGACTCCGACTACACGCGCGGCATCGGCGGGTTCGATCGCTTCCACGAGGATCGCCTCCCGGTCTGGAATCGAGACGACGGAAGTTGATACGGGCTTCCCCGGAATCTCGTCGATTCCCACACCCAGTCGGACGAAGCGACGATCAGCCGACGCCACTGTCTGGAGGTGCCACTTCTGCGGGCTCTCGTCCGCCAGTGTGTGGTTCCACAGACAGAGCTGCCCGTTGAACAGCGTCACTTTCGGAGTCTGTGTGACTTTGCTGCCGCTTCGGAGTTCCTCGGCCTGCGCTGGTGAGAGCCGCATGTAGCGATGCGACTTCGATTCGCTCAGCTCCCGAAACTGCAAATCAACATTCCAGTCGGCCAGAAACGATTCCGGCACTTCCAGCGTCTGTATCTGCAAAGTCACCTGAAGATCCTGCAGCCGCCGCAACTGCGCAAGCAGATCCGAGATTTCTTCATGCACCTGTTGCGTTTGCCGAACCACAAGACTCAACGTCGTCTCATTCGATTCAATCCTCGCACGACCGCCCTTGTCGGCCCACGAATCCGGCTGAATGACCGACTGAATCAGATCAATCAACTGGTCGAAGTCGTACGCCGTCTTGCCCAACCCCTCCGCAGCAGCCGGAACAACGCCGTCTTTCCGATCAACGACTTTCCACTCTTTGCCACCGGACTCCTGATCTGCATGTACAACCACCCGATGCGGAATCGGCACGACCAGATCCGCGACGGGATAGGCGGGAGCAACACTTACGTCATTGGGGTCTGCCCATAGAGTTGTGAGCCCATCGGCGTTGAGTTGTTCAAACTCCAGCGAATCAACATTCAATAACGTCTCGATTCGCTTAGCCTTGATTCGCGAGCCGTTACGAGGCGATCCCATCTCAACCTGAGCGTCATTCAGTTTCAGTTTGATTGCTGAACTTGTCTGGTCGCCTGGAACATCGTCGAGTGTCAACGTCAGCTCGCGTGCCTCAATCCGGTGCGGCCCGGCTGGAGCCGGCACCTGCAGCCCTACGCGCGAAATCTGTATCGATGTTGTTCCGGATTGAGTCCTCACGACAACGGAATCTGCTGTTCCCGCCAATACGCCTCGTCCTTCGGCACTTTCCGCGGTGACTATCAACTTTGGAGACGACATTCCATCACCACGCTGTCTCAGGCTGACGGTGACAGGACCAATCTGCCTCTGAATCTGAAACGGCTTCCGTCTGGCTGACTTTTCCGAGAACTCGGTCAATCGGATCGGCTGCGAGACGACTTGCGACGAACCTGGGCTTGGAGAGCTGATCCGTTCCGTGAAGACGTCCGACCAGTTGTCGGCCGCAACTTCGATAGTGGCTCGCGGAGCTGTCCAGAACTGAGTCCCGGCTTCGATCGACCTCTCGAACTGCACATCCAGCATTTCAAATCGAAGCTGTTTGCTGCCGGAAGACTGAGTCACGACCACACTGCCTGCTGTGGCGTTCACACCGGACTTTGGGATCGTCAGTTGAACATTTCCCACAAGCATCACTGGAAACTGAGGCTGACCCGGGCGAGGTGCCAGGCGGTCGGCCCGCAGTGAAAAGGTCTTGTCATCCGCGGACTGGCTCGCCGTCACGATCACGGGCTCGTTGAAGACGCGAGAGACTGTTTCCGGCGTCAGTTTGTCGTCGCTTTCCAGACTCGCGAAGCACATCAACGGTCCGACGCTGATGAGAGCCCGACCGTCAGAATTCAGCTTGAGATCTCGGCTGACTTTGACTTCAGCCCACTTAGTCAAGTTCTGGCCAGTCGGCGTTGCGGGCTTGGCTCGCAAGAACGAGAGACTCGCCTCGTTAGCACCAGTTGCCGCCGACGTCTTACTATTCCCTGCGACCTTTCGCGGAGCGGGCCAATCATCCCAGTTCGGCGGGTCGTCGAGTTTGAGAATCTGCACCGTCAGAATCTCTGTGCGAGGTGTCTCGTCGCCGAGACTGACCTTGAAACCCGGCAGCACGAAGATCTGACCGTCCTGAAGAGTCGTCTTGAAGATGATATCGAGATCGCGGTACCGCTGAGCTTCGTCCTGAGCCTGTGCATTCCTGGTTTCCGGATCGACAACCGACCGGGTTTCCAGCTTCATGCCCAGCCAGAAGGATCCATCTTCGCGCTGAAACGGGAGAGCCTGAGCCTTCCAGCCGGTCCACGGGATCGAGCCTGTTGCGGGAAGGCTTGTCGGCTGCTGGACCGGAGCCGATGAGTCAGCGGGATGAGCAACCACGCGTTCAATCCGCACGCTGTGTCCGTTCGCGACAGCCAGACGCGGATTCGAGATGCCGCTGATACCATCATTTGGCGCCCTGCCAATTGATGTCTGTTTCACTGCCGACAGCAATGTTTCCCAAGTGGCCGCCGGCAGCGTCCACGTTGTCGCGGCATCTGGCAATTCGACCGCGTGGCCCACGGCGGTTCTAAGATCGCTCAGCGCGTCATCGTCCAGCGAAATCATTTGCAAATCGATGACGATCGCCGTTGTCGGCTGTTCTGCCACACTGCCAAGAAACTCGGCAAACTGCTTTGGCGTTACGTTGGTCTCGGCAAGAAACGACAGACAATCCTGAACGGCTCGATGCCCGGCGTTCGTCGTTCTGACAATCGGCTTGTCGTTGAACCATTTGACCTCAGCATTTCCAGCCTGATCTCTCGAGCGCACGAGCCACTCGAACTTCTGCTGCTGTTCGTCCTGAGTACCGGACAACAAATGCGCGAACTCAGCGGTTTCGTAGACGACGGTTGTCTCGGGAGAAGCATCATCCGCAGCTTGCCCGCGAACCCTGTAGAACCCTGGGACGGGTACCGGCGGTGCTGGTCCCGGAGAACCGTCAGCTTGAGGAGCGGGAATCGGCGGTTTGGCATCTGACGGAGTCTCTGCCGGTTGCGCCTCATCCTGAGCACTGACGACAAACGCGGCTCCGGGCAGTGTGAGTGCGGCGGTGCCGAGGGCGATCAGCCAGCACCACCACGGAGTGCGACGACGACATCCTTGTCCGAGCGTCATGATTCTCTCCAGTCGTTTTGAAGTGACGTCCACCGGCCTCACGCCGGGGAACACAGGAACGGGGGCGAGCTGGCTTTTCAGCTCAAGCACATCCAGCAGCGACCGGGCATACG
>JAPOLP010000751.1 GCA_029977045.1 Planctomycetota bacterium | reverse complement strand
CAACGCCGACATGGCGATTCGCGAGGATCTGGCGTCGGACCTGCTGTCCGAGATGGAAGACCTGCTCGTCGCACGGCGTGAGAGCGACTGCGTGCGGCTCGAACTGGCCGACTCCGCGTCGGACGAGCTGACTGGCTTTCTGCAGGAGTGCCTGGAGATCAGCAGCGACGAGGTCTACCGGGTGCCAGGTCCGCTCGACCTGACACCGTTTTTCCAGCTGGCCGACGCGGGCAGCGGTGAAGAGAACCGTTACCAGGCCTGGCCACCAAAGCCGTCACCGCTCGTTGATCCGCAGGAAAGCATCTTTGACACGATCGCGCGGCAGGATGTCCTGCTGTATCACCCGTACGAGAGCTTCGACCCGGTCGTCCGCTTTGTCGAGCAGGCCGCCGACTACCCCGACGTGCTGGCGATCAAGCAGACGCTGTACCGCACGAGCCGCAACAGCCCGATCGTCGCCGCGCTCGCACGAGCCGCCGAGAAAGGCAAGCACGTCACTGCGATCGTCGAACTCAAGGCCCGCTTTGACGAAGAACGAAACATCGAGTGGGCTCGCGCGCTCGAGCAGGCCGGCGTGCAGGTCTTCTACGGCGTGAAAGGCCTCAAAACACATGCGAAGATCTGCATCGTCATCCGACGCGAACCGCAGGGCATTCAGCGGTACGTCCACTTCGGGACCGGCAACTACAACGACGCAACAGCCCGCATCTACAGCGACGCAAGCCTGCTGACCTGCGACGAGCAGCTCGGTGCCGATGCGGTTTCGTTCTTCAACTCAGTGACCGGTTTCTCGCTGCCGCAGCCGCTGGCTCGAATCGCCGCCGCTCCGCTGACTCTGCGGGAAACAATCGAGGAGATGGTCGAGGCCGAGATCGAATTCAAGCGGCAGAAGCAGCCGGCCGTGATCACGGCCAAAGTGAATTCACTGGTCTGTCCGCGAATGATCGAGTTGCTGTATCGAGCCTCACAGGCCGGTGTGAAAGTGCGGCTCAACATTCGCGGCATCTGCTGTCTGCGACCGGGCGTCAAAGGTCTCAGCGAAAACATCGAAGTCATCAGCGTCGTCGACAGGTTCCTCGAACACGCCCGCATCATGCACTTCCGGCACGGCGGCGATCACCGTGTGCTGATTTCGAGCGCTGACTGGATGCAGCGCAATCTCGACCGCCGCGTCGAACTGCTGGTCCCCGTCGACGACGCCGCCGCAAAGAAGAAGCTGATCACGGCCCTGGAAAGCTACTTCCACGACACGATCAAAGGCCGGCGGCTGCGTCCCGATGGTCGCTACGTCAAGATGAAGCCGGGCCCCCAGTCCGACACGCCGACTATTTCCGCTCAGCAATGGCTGTACGAGCAAACCTGCCGCGAGGTCGAACAGGCCGACCGCACGCGTCAGGCCATGCTCGAAGCCATCCGCGCTCCCGGCAGCGAGTAGTCAGATTGAGCCCATCGAGTTGCACAATGAAAACGCTGATCGTCCTCCGTCACGCGAAGTCTGAGCATCCTCCAGGCGTCGCCGACTTTGACCGTACCCTCAACGACCGAGGGAAACGCGACGCCCTGCGCGTCGGCGAAGTGCTGCTCGAACGTGGTCTGAAACCCGACGTTATCGTTAGTTCGTCGGCCCGCCGAGCCCGCAAGACGGCGGTTCGGGCGGCAGAAACTTGCGGTTACGACCGTGACATCGTCGAAACCGAAGACCTGTACGAAGCTGGCCCGTGGGACATCATCTCGGTCATCCAGCAGATTCCCGAGGTCGCCGCGACAGCCCTGATCGTCGGTCACAATCCCGGCTTCTGGAGCATCACACAGCGGCTTGGCGGTTCGATCGAACAGTTCCCAACCGCTGCCTGGGCTCACATCAGCCTGTCCGTCGAATTCTGGGGCGAAGTCACAGAAATGACGCGCGGCGAACTCGTCGAACTCTGGTATCCGAAGATCGAGCAATAGGCGGCGAAACGCGACGCCTGTGAATTCCCGGTGTGCCTGCCGAAGGCGACTGCTGACCCTTGCCATCCGCGTTTGGACCTTCAAAGATACCCGCCATTCCGGTCGCGGTTCAGGGAGGTGGTCTCCTGCCGTGCTCTCAGAACCGGAACTGACACCGAAGTCACATTTCAGTCAACAGGCAGGAGAATTGCATGTCCATGTTCATCGGTGAAGCTCTCGTCGGCGAAGGAAATGAAGTCGCTCACATCGATCTGCTGATCGGTGACAAAGACGGCCCGGTTGGCGCCGCTTTCGCGAACGCTCTGTCCGATCAGAAGGCCGGCCACAGCAACCTGCTCGCCGTGCTGGAACCGAACCTCGCCGTTAAGCCGGCGACTGTCATGATCACTAAAGTGACGATCAAAGGTGCACGTCAGGCCGTCCAGATGTTCGGCCCGGCTCAGAAGGCCGTTGCTGACGCTGTCGCCGAATCCGTTGCTGAAGGCATCATCCCGAAGGATCAGGCCGAAAACCTGGTCATCGTCTGCGGCGTGTTCATCCACTGGGAAGCTGCCGACGACAAGAAGATCTACGAATACAACAAAGAAGCAACCAAGCTGTCGATCGCTCGCGCGATGAAGGGCGAACCGACCGTCGACGAAATGGTCGCCAAAAAGGACGACGCCAAGCACCCGTTCTATGCTGGCTAGTCCGTCGAACGCTTACGTGAATATCGAAAGAACCCGGCCTCTCCGGACGCCGGGTTCTTTTTGTTGATCCCTCTGACCGGCAGGCCCTCGCCCAATGAGAACCATCCTCATTCAGCTCGACACCGACGCACAACCAAGCACGTTTGACCGTGTCGTCGCCGTTGACTCCGACGTCGATGAACTCTTCAGCTACGGTGGCATCTCGCCAGAGAACGTCACTCCGCTGGTTCACGGAGCGATGTTCACTCGCGGCCCGGCTGACCTGAAGAGCACGGCGATCTTTGTCGGCGGCAGCGATGTCGCAGCGGGGGAGGCGTTGTTTGAGCATGTGCAGAAGACGTTCTTCGGGCCGGTGCGTGTCTCCATAATGATGGATTCGAACGGTTCAAACACGACGGCGGCCGCCGCGGTACTCGCCGCCGGTAAGCATCTCGACCTGAGCACCTCGACGGCGCTGATTCTTGGGGGCACCGGTCCGGTTGGTCAGCGAGCGGGCCAGATCCTCGCGCGTCTAGGGGCGACGGTGCGTCTCGCCTCGCGAAGTCTTGAGAAGGCGGCCGGCGTGTGTGATGCGGTAAAATCAAAAGTCGCCGACGCCAACGTGTCTCCCGCCGAAACCACTTCGGATGCCGCCTTCGCGGCCGCGACCGACGGAGTCGACCTGGTCATCGCCTGTGGCGCCGCGGGCGTGCAACTGCTGTCGACGGAACAACGCAAACAGATCGCGTCGCTGAAGGTCGCGATCGACCTGAACGCTGTTCCGCCGGCTGGTATCGAAGGCATCGGCGTGATGGATAAGGCCGTCGAGCAGGATGGCGTGTTCTGTTACGGAGCGATCGGCGTCGGCGGCACGAAGATGAAGATTCATCGGGCTGCGGTGCAGAAGCTCTTTACGGCGAACGATCTGGTGCTCGACACAGACGCGATCTACGAAATCGGGTTGAGCCTGTGAGCGACTCGCCTGCTGAAACCGCTGGAAGCAACGACTCCGCCGAAGGCCAGAACGACGGTCCGTGGTATCGCGATGGCCTGAGCTTCCGCTGCACCGGCTGCGGCAACTGCTGCACCGGT
>JAPOLP010000939.1 GCA_029977045.1 Planctomycetota bacterium | reverse complement strand
TCGAAGTTCGAGATTGAGCGAGGTCTTCGACCGGAGTTTCTCGAAAAGTATTTCACACCGGACGGGAACAACTGGCGTGTCTGCGACGAAGTCCGCTCGGTTGTGACTTTTGAGAAGTGCAATCTGCTTGAGCCGTTCACGGGACACCGCTCGTTCGACGTCATTTTCTGCCGCAACGTTGCGATCTATTTCGATCTGTGGGCCAAGCGCGATTTGTTTGAACGACTTGCCGGCGTGCTGACCGAGCCGGGGTGCATCTTTGTGGGAGCTGGCGAAGGCCTCAGTGCGTTCGGCCAGCGATGGGCTCCGCAGTTCCACTGCCGCTCGACTTACTACCAGCCGAACGCGACTTGCAGCAGCTTCTCGCTTCAGTCGATGCCTTCTGAACAAGCGATATCGAGCGTGCCGTTACCTTGAGATGTGGCCTGCTGGCTCGTGGGCCGCCAGCTGCTGATCCGCCGCGCGGTCGCGCAGCAGTGGCGAGACTACCCGCAGCGTTTCCATTGCCGCGAGCTGGTTCCCGTAGCGGTTGACGTGAACGATGTCGTTGGGCACGTACGACTGGACCGACCAGGGGCGGTTCTGCTGGAAGGCGGCTGTGACGTCGGCGACTGCAAGATTCCGTTGTGCAGCGACATCGCGCAGGACTTCGTGATAATCGAGCCGGATACTCCAGCGGCCATCGGCGAGTGGCTGGTCGGGCCACAGGACAAGGATCAGCGGGATCTCTCGTGCGGCGCAGAGATCGGCTATCTGTTCGATGTTGGAGTGGAAGGCGTCGAGTGGTACGCGCTGAGTCCAGTTGTCATTCGGGATGAAGTAGCTGTTCGTCGCGCTGGCTGCCCACTCCTGCGAGGCTGGCTGGTTCAGCGGATGGACGGCTGCGTCGAGAAGCTGGACCGCTCGGCTTCGCAGCAGCGTCTGGCGGAGTGAGAACCGTTGCAGGCGATCCGCATGTTCGGCGTCGGTCGTATTGTCCCAGGTCCAGAAATCGTTGTTGGCGTACGAGGCGAAGATGATGTCCGGCTGCAGGCGGTCGAGTTCCTGCCGCATGTGCTGCAGGCCCTGGTGCGACGTGTAGCCTGGCACGCCAGCGTTGATCACCTGAAATCGCGGCGAGGAGCCTTCGCGTCGAGGATCGCTCGTCATCGCGAACTCGAACGAGCTGTTGAGCTGCTCATCGAGCTGGAACGGCCATGTGTCATCCATTCGGGCTCCGATCCCGAACGTGCTGCTGTCGCCGAAGCAGACGATCCGCGTCGTCCCGGCTGGTTTGTCGAGTGTGAACTCCGGACTGCGGAAGCCCAGCGAATTTGAGACCGTGCCTTGCCAGTACGAGTTGCCGGGGTCGTTGATCTCGATGTTCGGTCGCAGCTTCCAGAACCGCTCGGGATCGAATTCGAGCATCAGGTCCGACTCCTGTGTTCCGAGAAACAGCACGAGTTCGCGGATTTGTCGGAAACGGCCGTCCTGTGGCTTCGCGGCAGTTAGACGCGCGGCGACCTCCAGCGTCCCGAAAAAGAGACAGCAGACAATCGCAGAAAAGAGCAGCTTGCGTTGAACGCTTAGCCGCTGGTGGGAGACAGGGTTTCGTGAGGCGTCTGGCAGTGCAGTCATGACAGGCATCCGTGCGGACACGTCTGCAGGCGAAGTACTGGTGGGGCTGACATGTTGCCAGGCCGCGATAGGTGCGTTCGATACACCAGATTCGGCCTGCTATCCAAGAGCGATTTTGAAGAGCCGTGGCCTCCGATTCCTGGCATCGTACTGGTTGAAATCGGCTGAGATCGTCCCGGCGTCCAGTTGGCGGTTACCCGATTCCCGCCGTCGGGAGCGACTCAGAATGAGGGTGTGAAACGGGGGAAATCGACTGGCAGCTCGCTATAGTGTGCTGCTTCTTCGAGTCGAATTCCGGTCGCCAGCCTCTTTCGGCAGCGGCGATCGCTGGCAGATAACCGTGGAGACTGAACTCAATGGCTGGACTCAACAAATACGATGGACGACTGGAAGGCCTGGTCGTCGAAACCCGGACACTGTGGGCTGACGACGTCAAAGGTCTGAGCGACGATGACCGCGCGTGGCTCTCGCAGGCGATCCATGGATCTCCGGAACTTGCCAGCAGGATCAACTACGACCGCGCTCACACGGGCTTCACCCGCGAGATCACCGTCACGGTCGAAGACATCCAGCGTCTGTATCAGGAACGCGTCGGAGCCGAGTAGCCCTTCAGGGGACGCCAATGATTCGGTCTTCCGTTTGCCTGACGTTGCTTTCCGTCGCTTGGCTGGCTCTTCCTGCGATTGCTGCTGAGCCCGAACTGCCTCCTCATGCCGATGTTTCGTGGTTCCCGGATCAGAACGGCGACCGGCAGCCGATCAGGACGCTCGATGACTGGCAGCGGCGGCGCGAAGCGATCTTTGCCGGGATGCAGCGAGTGATGGGGCCGTTGCCTCGTCCTGAGTCGCCAGTGCCGCTTGATGTGCGGACGGTTGAAGAGACGGCTCTTGAAGATGACGGCCTGATTCGGCGGAAGGTCGAGTACCAGACGGACTCGACCGAGCGACGCGTTCGGGCGTGGCTGTTCCTGCCGAAAGAGTTCGCCGCTGACAGTTCGCCATCAAAGAAGCCTCTGGCCGCGATTCTCTGTCTGCACCAGACGACCCGAATCGGCAAGGACGAGCCGGCTGGCCTCGGTGGGAACCCGAATCTGCATTACGCCCTGCATCTGGCTCGGCGAGGCTACGTGACGCTCGCCCCGGACTATCCGTCGTTTGGCGAGTACCCGTACGAGTTCCCCGCCTTAGACGGCTACATCAGCGGAACGATGAAGGCCGTTTACGACAACACGCTGGCAATCGATCTGCTGCAGTCATTGCTGTTTGTCGATGGCGAGCGAATCGGCGTTACTGGCCGTTCAGGGGGAGGCGCCTATAGTTGGTGGATCTCCGCTCTGGACGATCGGATCAAAGCAGCTGTTCCCGTAGCT
>JAPOLP010000583.1 GCA_029977045.1 Planctomycetota bacterium | reverse complement strand
GGGGGCTGGAGCCGGCACACGCGGCGGCTCCGTATTCGGTCAGACAGACCGCTATGCCGAGCAGGTCACCGACGATCCCGTCTCGCCCGCCGATCTCACCGCGACGATTTTCCAGTCACTCGGCGTCGATCCGCGAACCGAAGTCCCCGCCGCTGACGGAACGCCGCACCGGCTCACGACCGGGAGACCAGTCGATGCGATCTTCTGAGCCGCCAGCCGTGCGCTACCCGCTACTTCGACGAGCGGTATTCTCGTGCCTGCTGTTGCTGTCCTGCGTATGCGGCGTCGTGAGCGCCGACGACCGACCGAACATCGTGCTGATCATGGCTGACGATCTGGGCTTCAGCGACGTCGGCTGTTACGGCGGCGAGATCAGCACGCCGAACATCGACAGCCTCGCGAACGACGGGCTGCGGTTCACGCAGTTCTATAACTGTGCCCGTTGCGTCCCGACGCGAGCCTCGCTGCTGACGGGCCTGTACCCGCAGCAGGCCGACGGCGTGCATTCCGTGACGCTCGCGGAAGTCCTCAGGCAGGCGGGTTATCGAACGCTGATGACCGGCAAATGGCACGGGTACTCCGGACATCCCTGGCAGCGCGGCTTTGATCGGTATTACGGACTGCTCAGCGGTTCGTGCAACTTCTTCAACCCCGGCAACCAACGACCGGGCGAGCCGATTCCGGCCAAGGACTTCGGCCTCGTTCGACCGTTCGGAGTCAACAACCAGGTAGTCAGGCCGTACACGCCCGCCGATCCGAACTGGTACGCGACGGATGCATTTACCGACCAGGCGATCGAGTGGCTGAACGAGTCCGCTGCCGACGACCGACCGTTCTTCCTGTACCTCGCCCACACCGCTCCGCACCACCCGCTGCAGGCTCGCGAAGAGGACATCGCCCGATACCGGGGCCGCTACCGAGACGGCTGGGACAAACTGCGGGAGGGCCGCTGGCAACGGCTGCAGCAACTCGGGCTTACCACGAAAAGCTGGACGCTCTCACCCAGAACGCCTGACGTTCCTGCATGGAGTAACCTGACAGCAAAGCAGCAGGACGACTGGGACCTCGCGATGGCGGTTTATGCGGCGATGGTCGACCGCATGGACTTTCAGATCGGACGGCTGCTCGACACGCTGCGGAAGCTCGGTCGGGAAGACAACACGCTGGTCCTGTTTCTGTCGGACAACGGAGCCTGTGCCGAGATCAACAACCAGACGCCGGATATCCCGCCGGGACCGATGAACTCGTACCGGACATACGACGTTGCGTGGGCCAACGCCAGCAACACGCCGTTCCGCCGTTTCAAACGCGACACGTACGAAGGTGGCATCTGCACGCCGCTGATCGCCCGCTGGCCAGTCGTCATCAAACAACCGGGCATCAAGCGGGACATCGGACCCGTCATCGATTTCATGCCGACGTTCTGCGAACTCGCCAACGCGACTTATCCGGAGACATCCAACGATCGCCCAGTGACGCCGACAGCGTGGCGCAGCCTCGTGCCGATTCTCCGCGGCCAGAACCGGCCCACACCGGAACTGCTCTGCTGGGAGCACATCGGCAACAAGGGCGTGCGTCAGGGTCGCTGGAAACTGGTCGGCGAGGGCGATCCGCAGGTCGCCGCCAACTGGGAACTCTACGACCTGCAGACCGATCGTTGCGAAGTTCGCAACCTCGCGGACGCTACTCCAGAACGAGTTCGCGTGATGTCGAAGTTGTGGCTCGACTGGGCGCAGCGGACAGGCTGGCGAGCGAAGTGACGACCAGTTGAAACCTTACAATCAATTGATTGTTTCGTCGTAAATCATGCCGATGGGATTGCTGCACAACGGACAGAGGTAAGTATTGTCGTGCTGCCGAAAGACAGGCCAAAGCCCTTCGCTTGTCTTGGGAAGTCCAAGTGAAATCAACGTCCCATGCTCTCCGCACCGGTTGCAGCTCAATTCAGTGAACGGCCGCCGTCCTGACCAGGTTGAAACGGTCAGCCAGTCGTCTTCACCAAACGGCCACTCGTAGTCCTGAAATCGATCACCGAGAATCGTTTCCTTGAAAACCCGGGAAACCTTACGAACCGGCTCAGGGAGAGCGAGATATGTTGTCGTCCCAGTCTCGTCACTGTCAGACGCCGACTTCTTGAGAAAGTCGAGTCGGTGCATCGTTCCGCAACGGACGCAAACGAGTCGACCGGTGTCACCATCGAAGTCCCAGTAACTGTACCAGCCAATTTCAAACGCCAGTGGGCAGTGTGTACAGACAAAGGCCTGGATCATTCTGAACCCTTCCTGGAAGAACTCGGCACCAAACTCCGCAAAGGACTGCTGATCTTATCAGCCATGATTCCGCAACGACTTAAGAATTCCCGGCTGCCCGAGTTGACTGACAGTCGGCAGCGCTGACAGGCCGGCGGCCAAGCGGCAATGTTCGAGCCAGACGAGGTAGCCTTTTTCCGGGTGGAAGTAGAGTTCGTGCAGGGCTCGCTGGCTTCGTGTGCCGCGTGTCATTGAGTACTCACTGAGCGGCAGCTGAAAGTACGTGTGGAGCTGAAATGTCGTCGCTCCGCGCAGCGCGTATTCGACGGCCATCTTTCCGCTGCAGATGTCGCCGGTTGCCGACCAGGACAGCGTCTGTTTCTCTGCCGCAGCCTGCGCATCCGCGAATGCAGACATCACGCGCAGGTTCCGGTCGCTGAGATCCGGGCCACCGTAGGCCACTCCGCGATGCCCGGCGAACTCGCGGTCGGGATCGAATAGCCGGTTTCCGTAGATGAAAAAGTCCGTCCTGTCAGCGGGCTCCGCAGCGTGAATCGCGTCCAGCAGCTCGAGCTGGAAGTCGTCCTCGAACATCGCATTGAAGACCTTCAGGCCAACACGCAACATCGGACTGGTCGATCCACGCTGCGGAATCGCTCCTCGAATCAGCGCCGGCACGCGCTGCAGCCATTCGACGATCTTCGTCTTCGCGCTCGCGCGATCACTGCCTGCGAGTGTCGGGCTGAAGTCCTTCTCGATGGGCATCGCCGCGAACTGCCCTCCACCGCCGGAGAGCCACGCTGCCAGCAACGCGCGGGTCGTGGAGTTGTACTCGTCGATCCGCCACTCGGATTCGTCCGGCCTCGGCAGGTGGTACTTACACGACGGCACAATCAACGTGCCTCGGGGAGCCGCCTCCGCCTGCGACTGCCGTACCAGATCGAGATACTCGTCAAACGACTGCCACCAGCCGCGGCCTTTCCAGGTGACCGTCCAACCCGGCTCACCCGTCTGCCCGAGAATCGTCTCGACGTCCATGCGTGCTTCGCGAATCGCCCAGGCATCCATCGACTGCTCGCCGCGCGCGTCCTGGGCGATCACCGTCTTGAGCACGACGAATCCGAGCCCCGCGTCCAGGTCCTCCTACACCTGCCGCAGATTCATCGACAGTTGCCCGGACGCCTTCCCCCATGGATTGCGAACAGGCAGCCCCGCGTACTCAGTCGAAACGTCGGCCCCGTACTCGTCGAGCAGATACGCATCAAGCTTCAGCGGCAGGCCCTGAGTCGCAAACTGCTCATAGTCGCGTTGAACGCGTGCAACGAAACCCCGACCAACGATTGGCTTTTCAGGCAGACAGCCGCCCGTTCCCGGCGGCGACACTCGCGGCGTCATGGATCACTCCGAAACGATCTCTGATCGACAATCGAACTTGTGGTCCGCGTCTTCGCTCGCAGAATAGCGGCGACCGCCAGTTTGCTACACCGGCCCGGCGCAGCAGAAATCGCAGCGTTCTTTCTGACTTCCGGCATTCTTCTGAAAACCGAGGTTTTCCGTGTCGCATCCAAACCTGCATGACGAGCCCTCACCAGGGAAACTCCGTCACGCCAGTTGTTTCAGGAAACCAGCCATGCCCACCGTTCGGTTCCTTCGATGCTTCATCGCCATCCTGCCTGCCGTCTTCGCGTTCGCCAGTCAGGCCGCCGTCGCTGTGGATTCAATCATCAACGGTGTCGACGTTTCAAAACCCGTCGCCGGGACCTGGACTCGGTCGAACAACGAACTGGTCACGCGAGCCGCTGCCGGATCACGAATCGCCCTGCCCGTCCGCCCTGACGGCGAGTACGACTTCCGCGTCAGCTTCACGCGTCGAACCGGAGTCCACTCGATCGCGTTGATCTTCGTGGCCGGCGGCGGTCAGGCAACGTTTGAAATCGACGCCTGGGGGCAACACCTCGCGGGTATTCAGAACGTCGACGGCAAGTCACTTCGCGAGAACCCGACCCGTTCTGAAAATCAGACTCTGCAGAACGGTCGCCGTTACACCGCCGAAGTCCGCGTCCGCAAGGACCGCGTCGAGGGCTATCTCGACGGACGTCTCATCTCAACATACCGAGGCAACGGCAGCGACCTGTCGATGCTCAGTACCTGGCAGATTCCCGATCGCACTTCACTGGGCATCGGAGCCTGGGACGCAGAGACCGTCTTCCACACGATCGAAGTCACGCGTCCTGGCAGCGAGACGCCGCTTCCGCTGGCAGCTGCTTCTCCCACACCTGACCGTCCCATGCCCACAGCCACT
>JAPOLP010000982.1 GCA_029977045.1 Planctomycetota bacterium | reverse complement strand
GATCTACGTAGAACTCCCTAACTCATTGAACGGATGCGAATGGCGTCGAAAGCGACACAGGCTGTCGCGACAGATTCCGGCAGCGAATCGGCTGATGTCGCCCAGCGCAGGAAGCGTTCAACATTCAACAGCCGTATCCGGGCGACCGTAGATTGACTCACCTTCAGTATGCGATCAGATGCTTCACCGGGCTTCAGAGACAACGTCATTGACGCTGACTCGTCGCGCATGAAAACACCCCGCCGGAACTCAAGATTCCGGCGGGGTGGGAAGGTGATCGCGGTGCTCGGTCACATTCTTGTTCAGCTTTCGGGCTCGATTAACCCGCAGGACTGCAGACCCGAATTGTCGCAGTCAGTTTGCCATCGGTGACGTCAACCGATTGCAGTTCGTGGCCGGTGCGGCGACACCAGGCGGCGATGTCGAGTTCAAACGCCGGATCGTCGGCGGAAACAGCCAGCTCCTGCCCGTTCTCAACATCGCGGACAACGCGATTCAGATGCACGATCGGCATGGGACACTTCAGACCGGTCAGGTCGACTTCAGTTGCGACTGTCATATGGAGACTCTCCGACGCAGAGACAGAAAACGGAAACAATCTGCAGGCCGATTAACCAGCAGAGCGGTAACGGATCAGATTCAAATGAAGAGCGTCGTCTTCGATGACGCGGCGAGATCTAGGAAGTGAGCGACGCCACATGTGTTGATGTTCGAGTAGTCGATCAGTTCCTCATGACGGATTCCCATCAGCGACATAGACATGTCGCACAGGCTGATTTCAACACCCAGCTCGTCGGCAACAGCGATCATCTCGGGCAGGCTGGCGATGTTCTTGTTCGCCATTTCGCGGCACATCATCCAGCGACCGGCCCCCATCATGTCGAGGTGCGACAACTTGCGACGATTCAGACCACCGGGCAGCATCCAGCCAAACATTCGTTCGACGATACTCTTGCCACGAGCCTGACGACCGCCCTTCTTCAGAGCGGCTGTCGCCCAGAAAGTGAAGAACATTGACACCTTCGTTCCACAGGCAGCCGCTCCGGTTGCAAGAACGAACGCCGCCAGCAGGCGATCGAGTTCGCCGCTGAAAACCAGCAGCGTCAGACGATCATCCTGTCCCGTTCCCGGCGCAGCTTCGATGCTGTTTCTGGTCAGGTTCTCCGGCAGGCCATTTTGCGAACCGCGGGCAACCTCGGCTTCCAGTGCTTCAATTCGCCGTTGCAGCTCGGCAAAACTCTCCGGGAGATCAAGCGTTGTGATCGTCTCTGCTGAAGCCGGCAGCGCAGTCATGAAATGAAACCTTTTGTCTGCGGAAGCCGACGCCTGCCACACGGTCGAGAGACTCTCTCCACCGTGACCATGCAGATGTGGCTTCTGAAAATGAGTTTGCCCGCTCAATTCCAGAATAGGTCGCAGACGATACTGCGGTCGGCGCCCGGTGTTTGGACTGCGCGAGTTCGCCAGCGTGTCACCAATCCGCCAGACACCCTCGCGCAAACCGTTAGCACTCGACCCCTGACTCCCGCTGATTTGGAGGGAGATTGCTGACGTGTCGTTGCTCAAGGCGCATGAAACCACCCCCTCGCACGCAATAGGTGCAAGGGGGTGAGCATCGTCGTTTTGGCTGACAAACGGCTCGAAACTCTCGAACGCAAGCGATCGTCAGTTCGCGGCCTGGTCGTTTGACCAACCGGTCAGGCAGCAGCTTTCTGAGCGATCGGGAACGGCAGCACGAATGGATTGCCTTTTCGCAGGTCTTCGCACGCCTGCACGAACGCTTCGAACACCTGCATGTCGAGCCGCGACGCCGTGTCGCTTTCCGGGTGCCACTGCACGCCCATGACGAACCAGTCTTCTTCTTTCGATTCGTACGCCTCGATGACTCCGTCCGGAGTGCGGGCAGCAATGCGGAACGGCGGCGCGATAATGTCGATCGCCATGTGATGCTGGCTGTTCACTCGGATTTCGCCGGGCCCGTAAATGTCGAACAGCAGCGAGTCTTCTTCGATCTCGATCAGGTGACGCAGATTCGGCTCGACCGGATCGCGGTGCTGCAGCGGCTGCTCGAAGTCTTCCGGGATGTGGCGATGAATCGTGCCGCCACAGATCGAGTTCAGCAGCTGCATCCCAGCACCGATGGCCAGGATCGGAATCCGTCGCTTAACCGCCAGCTCGCAGATACGTCGGTCGAAGTCTTCGCGACGTTCCGGCATCAGGCGGTTCGCTGGATGCGGGTCGTGGCCCATACGTTCGAGGTCCAGATCGAGATGGCTGCCGGCCAGCACCAGACCATCGATCATGTCGACGATCGCTTCGATGTCTTCGTCTTCGATGTACGGAGGGATGAGAATCGGAAGGCCGCCGGGACAATTACGCGCCTTGTTGTTACCAGCCGTCTCGATCTTCGACGCCGTGATGCAGTCAAAGTAGCCAGCGTTGAACCAGCTCAGCGCTCCGGCTTCCAGTCGAGCAGTGCGGTAATCGCCATTGATCCCGATAATCGGCTTCTTGGTCATCTGTGGGCTCCCTCCCGAAGAACCATCCTTGAAATGAAGTGACTCAGTACGCGCAGAACAGCACGCACTGAAAGGAACCGGGGGACGGGAGTTGCCAGCAGCAACCAAAAGCAGCGGCTCCACAGCGTCGCATGAGAGTAAGACGTCTCTCAAAAGAAGACACTGCGTCGATTCCGTTCTCTGCCTTGCGTAACCCATCCTTAGGTTCGCGTCGCCCGGTGACTCAGCACCAGGCATCCGAGCAAGCCATTCACTCTCCAGCGATCTGGCCTTGACTCGGGCGGCGGATACTAGGGCTGCAAAATCAATCTG
>JAPOLP010000813.1 GCA_029977045.1 Planctomycetota bacterium | reverse complement strand
GTGGCTCGGGGCATCCCCGGGGATGATCTCGCCTTCGTACATCGGACCGATCGTCCCGCCCTGGCAGGACGAGCAACCGCCGCTGTAGACGTCACCGGAAATCACACCGCCACCGCAGCTCGAACAGCCGGAAACGGGTTCGCCCGAGCAACCGGAACACCCAGAGCTGATCGGAGCTGATTCGATGTAACCGCCGCCGCAGGAACTGCAGTTCGACGGAGCGTAAGCGATCTGGCCAGAGTCGTACGGAACGCCGCCGCTGCATGAGCAGTCAGACGGAGCTGAGCAGTTGGCAACCGCCGGAGCCGAACAGTTATGGGGAGCAACACAGCTCGGAGCGGAGCAATTGCCCGGAGCGGCACAGGACGGATCGGACCAGCCCTGCGAGTGGCCGTGATCGTGCTCGGCGGCACACAGCGGGCAGTCGTGTTTGTGGTTGTGGTCCTTGTGGAACAGCTTCCCGAACAGACCCGGTTTCTGGAAACCGGGACCATAGACGCAGCCGGCGTTCGGATCGTAATAGCCGCCGTGGTAGCAGGAAGAACAGCCAGTCAGGCTCAGACCGGCAACGAGCAGCAGACCGTGGAAGACAAATCGCGACATGGGAACTGTTCCGAAGATCGAGTCAACATCAGGCCGCGCAGACTCACTGGCGGCGCGATTCCCCTTTCTCTGACTTCGGCCCAGCAGGCTGGTAAACTTGAACGGTTTTGCGGATTTTGCGGGCTGGCGGGAGATTCCGGAATGAGTCGTCATCAGACGACCGTGAGTGAATGAGGACGATGCTCCAATGAGGTTGTCTAACGAAGGGCTCTGGAAAATCCCAACCTGTGAATCAGTATGGTTTTGAGTCGCGAAGCGACGGCAGAACGTAGCTGCGGGCGTCAGCCCGCAGTCAACGCCCCTCCAAGAACACAAGCCGCGAAGCGGCGACAGAAAGTGCGTCCGCTGCCGCCGCTTCGCGGCTCTATGTTTCTGTTACCATGCGAACCGTGGGCTAACGCCCACGGCTGCAATCTGTCGCCGCTTCGCGGCTGAAGCCAGATGCAACTGAAGCACGAAACTGAAAACGCCCCGACCGCCGATTCCTGATCCACTCACTCTCTGTTTCCCTGACTCGAAACTCCCTACGAAACCTGTCGACCCCCATGACCTGGAGCAGTCTTGACACCTGGATCGTGCTGACAGCAATGGCCGCGGCGGTGTCGTGCGCGATTCCGGGGGTGTTTCTGATGCTCCGCCGACAGAGCATGCTCGGCGACGCGATGAGCCATACTGCCCTGCCGGGGATCGTGTAGGCGTTTCTGCTCGCTCACTGGTGGGCCGGTGCGAGCGGCACGTCGGGACCGGTCGGGCATCTGGTTGTGCTGGCCGGAGCGGCGACCGTTGGCGTGCTGACCGCGTTTCTGACCGACGCCGTCCAGCGGCTGGGCCGAGTCGAAGCGGCGGCTTCGCTGGGAGTCGTCTACACGTCGCTGTTCGCTGCTGGCCTGCTGATGGTCCGCTTGTTCGCTGACAACGTGCATCTTGACGCTGACTGCGTTCTGTTCGGAGCGATCGAGACAGTCGTCTTCGAGACTGTCGGTTCGTCGTCGATCCCGCAGGCGCTGGTCGTCAATCTGAGCGTCGCCGCGGTCAACCTGCTGCTCGTCGGCGCCTGCTTTAAAGAGCTGCGAGTGACGACGTTCGATCCCGCTCTGGCGCAGAACCTCGGCTATCGGCCAGTGCTGGTGCATTATGTCCTGATGGCCGCGACTTCCGTATCGCTGGTCGCAGCGTTCGAGTCCGTCGGCAGCATCCTGGTCCTGACGATGCTGATCGTCCCGGCGGTCACCGCGTCGCTGCTGACAACTCGCCTGAGTTCCCTGCTGGCCGTCGCGATCGGCGTTGCTGCCAGTTCTGCACTGGGCGGCCACCTGCTGGCTCTCGCGGCGCCGGCTGTGATCTTTCGACCGCTGGGATTCGAGTCCGTCGACGATTCATCAACCGCCGGGATTGCCGCCGTCGCCGCCGGCCTGCTGTTGCTGATCGCGGTGTTGCTGAGTCCGCAGAAGGGAATTGTCTCAGCAGCTGCACGACGAGTGAGCTTCGGCCTCCGCATGGCTTGCGAAGACCTGCTCGGCGGCCTGTACCGGCAGCAGGAATCCGAAACGGCTCGCGTCCCGCAGGTCATCCCCGCCGGCTGGCCGGCGAGATTCGAACCACTGATCCGCCGCCTCGCCGTCTGGAACCTCAAGCGTCAGGGTCTGGTCACGATCGCCGCCGGCCACCCGGCTCTCACAGATTCAGGCCGGACCGCCGCTCAGCAGCTCGTTCGCTCGCACCGTCTCTGGGAGTCCTACATGGCCCGGCACTTCACACTGCCCGACGACCATCTCGACGAGACCGCGCACCGCGTCGAACACTTCCTCGACGAACGGCTGCTCTCGCAACTGGCTGACGAACTCGAAAACCCCGAACACGACCCGCATGGTCGTGAGATCCCTGGAAGTCCCGAAAGCAACGACTGATACACACAGTGAGCTTTCGCATTGGCACCTGACGTAACTGCGTCAGCGTTTTCTGAATTCAGGAGGTCATACACCGAATCCCCCCCCCCGGCATGAAATCCAGTGCCGGGCTGAGAGTGGAACCTACGTTGGCACATGAACGTGCTGCGCCCCACGTGTACGTCACTTCCGGGGAGGCAGTTCCTGTCTACGGAAAGGCAATTCCATGCTCTCAAACTGGCGAGATCTGTTTTACTCTCGAATCACGCGTCGTTCGCGGCGAGCCGCTCGATCAACAGCCCAGCGGAAGCCGGCCTGCGCAGAACGCATGGAACAACGCTGCCTGCTGTCAGCAATCTCCGTCGTGGCGGCGGATCCGTTTGCGACTGAGGCTGAGAGTACCGGGACTTTTGTGGTCTCGCGCGACACTGTCGATGGGTCAGCACTGACAGTGAGTTACTCGGTCAGTGGGTCGGCGACTGCCGGGACAGACTACGCCGTCTTGTCTGGCAGTGTGACAATTCCGGCCAACGAGGCTTCAGTCGCCGTAGTTGTCAATCCGCTGAGCGACTCCAGCACTGAAGCTGCTGAGACGGTGACCGTGACGCTCAACGCGGTCTCAGGGCACACGCTCGATCTGGATTCCGCGACGGTCACCATTCGTGATCCGTTTGACGGGGCGGGCGTCGGGGCGATTGTGCCGCTGGATGAGACGTTTACGTTGAACTCGCTTCCGAATGCCCGACACACGCTTTATCTCAATGTCTTTGGTGGCACGTATTATCACAGCGTCCCCAATGGGCCGGCCTACACCATCGACCCGTACAACACCGACGGGAACTCCGGCAGCCTTTCCGATCAGGAACTCGCCGACATTCAGCAGATCTGGCGGCGGGTTGCCGAGGACTTCCTGCCGTTCAACATCAATGTCACCACGCAGGACCCCGGCATCGAAGCCCTGCGTAAGACCAGCGAGTCCGATCTCAC
>JAPOLP010001194.1 GCA_029977045.1 Planctomycetota bacterium | reverse complement strand
CCTGAAGCTCTGATCGAACTCGCGGATCAGCAGCTCTATCGAGCCAAGCATGGCGGTCGCAATCAGGTCTGCAGCCAGGCGTAGGTCCACATTCACGGTCGCGTTGCCCGCCTCCACGTCCTCAGTTCCAGTTTGGTCGTTCCATGTCTTCCAGCGATGATTTTCTGAGTTCCAGCGAAGCCACGTTTGACCTCGGCCCGCGCGCCGCAGTGGGAACGCTCGACGAACCTCCGACGCCGGCATCTGCGGGCAGTGATCAGGCAGCCGGGATTCCGGTCGACGAGGTCGTTGCCGACCTCGCAGTATCTGCTCAAACCGTCGACGAACCGCCGAGTCCAGTTCACGCCGGCGCACCGGACTCGTTTGAGGGAACACTCGACGAGAGCAACGCCGCGCCCACTCGCCTCCGCAGCCATTTCCTGACAGGGCGAGTCGTTGGACGTTACTTCATCGAAGAGGAAATCGGCGAAGGCGGGATGGGCACGGTTTACCGGGCGAAGCAGCTCGAACCCGTCAAGCGAACCGTGGCACTCAAGATGATCCGCACCGGTCGGGCCGGGCACGAAGCCGTACAGAGGTTTCTCGCCGAGCGTCAGGCACTGGCGATGATGGAACATCCCGACATCGCAAGGATTCTCGATGCCGGTACCGAGGACGATCAGCCGTATTTCGTGATGGAGTACGCGGACGGAGAGCCGCTCGACCAGTTCTGTCGCAGGAACCAGCTCGGCATTCAGGATCGCGTCCGGCTGGTTGTCCGCGTCTGTCGAGCAATCCAGCACGCTCACGAAAAGGGAGTCATTCATCGCGACATCAAGCCGTCCAACGTGCTCGTGTCGCGAGTGCAGGGACAGCCCGTCGTCAAAGTCATCGACTTCGGCATCGCGAAGGCGCTCGATTGTGACCTGTGCGACGACGGCCCGCAGACCAGCGTCGGCCAGATGGTCGGCACGCCGCTTTACATGAGCCCCGAACAGGCAGGCGGTGCCGAGATCGACGCCCGCGTCGACGTCTACTCGCTGGGAGCAACACTCTACACACTGCTGACCGGACACCCGCCGCTGACGCTGGAAGCCGACGAGTGGAAATCACTCTCGACGATTGTTCGCCGGGTCACGACTCACGAATCCGAAGCTCCCTCGACCGTGCTGTCCCGCTGCCCGCTGGAAGAGATTCGTGGCTTCGCTGCCGATTGTGGAACAACACTGAACGGCCTGCGGCGTCAGCTCCGCGGCGACCTGACGTGGATCGTGCTGCGAGCACTCGCACCTCAGCGGCAGGACCGCTACGCGACGGCGGGCGACCTCGCTGACGAACTGCAGTGTTATCTGGAAAGCCGCCCAGTTCGCGCGGCCGCACCAACCCTGCGTTACCGGGCATCGAGATTTGCGCGCCGCCATCGGACGCTCGTCTCAGTCGCTGCCGCGATCGGGGTGACAGCATTTCTGGCAACCGCAGTTGGCGGAGCGGCACGGTGGAACCGCCAACAGGCTGAACAACAGCAGCAGCAGAATCTGGCGGGCGACATT
>JAPOLP010001081.1 GCA_029977045.1 Planctomycetota bacterium | reverse complement strand
TTTCTGATCACGGCGACGGCTCCGTCTTCGGCTCCGATCCCCGCCAGCAGGTTTTCGTAACAGTGGTTTGCTTCAATAACTGGTCGGGCACCAGTTCGAGCACCAATTCCCGCCATCAGGTTCTTGTAGCACTTGTTGTCGCGAATAACGGCGACAGCTTCTTCCTCAGTGCCAATGCCTGCCATCAGGTTGCCAAAGCACTCGTTACCCAGGATGACCGGTCGAGCACCAGACTGGGAACCGATCCCGGCCATTTCGTTGTCATGGCAGCGGTTGTTGCGGATCAGCGGTTCGGACTCCGTGCGACAGCCGATGCCCGACATTCCGTTTTCGTAGCAGTCGTTGTATTCGATCACCGGTCGGGATTTCGTCCGACAACCAATGCCCGCCATCGCGTTTCGGTAACAGCGGTTGCGGCGGATGATCGGAGTCGCGTCGTCGCGTGTTCCGATACCGGCCATGTCGTTTTCGTAGCAGTCATTGTCCTCGACGATTGGCGACGTCGCCGCTTCCGTACGGATACCGATTCCTGCGCGACGATTGTTGTAGCACTTGTTGCCGCGGACAGTCGGACACGCCCCTTCGCTGATGCCGATTCCCGCTCGCACGTTCTTGTAGCAGACGTTGTTAATGACCAGCGGGTCAGCGCGTTCGTGGCCGATGCCGGCATAGAAGTTCTCAAAGCAGACGTTCTCTTCGACGATCGCCGTCGACCCCCGCATCGAGCCAATGCCGCCGCCCATGTTTCGATAGGCCACGTTGCGGTAGATGTGCGGCGAAACCTGCTTGCCCTTCTCACCGGTGATCCCGATTCCGGTATAGCCGATGTGATGAACGATGTTGTTCGTCACCGAGCAGCGCGTGATTCCATCGATGGCGATTCCAGCAATGCCGGGCGCACCGATCATTTCCTTCTCCTGCTCTTCTCCCTGCGTCGCGTAGTGCTTGTTCCAGCGTTCCTCGTCGTACTTCCCGACATCGGTCACGCTGAATCCGTCGATCGCCGAGTCTTCCGCCATGGTGACGCCCGGCGTTTTCGCATCCGGGACGTTGCCATCGATGATGGTCTCTTCGGCTCGCTTGAGACCGAGTTCGCCTTTGGAGTCATCACCGGCGCTCCTGACGGTAACTCCCGGCTTCAACTGAATCCGTTCTTTGTAAGTGCCTGCGTCGACCAGAACGACGTCGCCCGCCTGGGCGGCATCAATCCCCGATTGAATCGTCTTGTGATCCTGCGGCACGCGGATCGTGGCGGCAGTCACCTGCGAAGTAACTGCCAGCATCAGCACTCCGAGCACGGCAGACTGCTGCAGCCGATTCACGCGTTGAGACCGTAAGCGGTGGGTCGAGAACATAGTGTTGTCTCCTGGCTGACCTGAGAAACTTCGGAGCCTGATCTAACGAATTGATTTCACGGTCGACTAATCACGAACCTTCGTGAGACGTCGCAATCTGTCCGGCAATCATCTTGTTCATCAGCCGGGCAAGCTGACGACGCTCGCCGTCATCCAGTCCGGCCATGGCATTTTCCAATTGAGTCGGCTGTTCCTTCCAGATTGTCTTCAACAGCGTCCGGCCTTCGCGAGTGATACTCACAAACCGCTCCCGGCGATCGTCAGGATTCACCTGGCGTTCGATCAATTCCATCTGCTCCAGTCGAGTCAGCATGACCGTGATGTTCGGAAACGAAACGTAAAGTTCGCGGCCAAGACGGCGCTGAGTTACCTGCTCGCCGCGCAGGCGATTGAGCACCGTCAGCATTTGAAACTGAGGCGGTGTCAAACCGAAACGAGAATAGTGAGGCCCCATCTGACGAGCGATTGCGCCGAAACCACGCACGACCGACACAACGGCGCGACGCGCCGGCGTATCTGGAAAGTCGTCCGCCAGAGCCCATGATTCGGATGCGCCGCTCATTTGGAATCTTGATCTGACTTCATTGGAAGCGTGCTGATGGTGAACTGCCCCTGATCGAGCACGATCAACCGTCCCGCTCCCGCTGCCTGAAACTGCTCGCCATACAGCGACTGGAACATTTCTTTTGCCTCGTCGCCGGAACAATGCGCCGGCATGACGGTCTGCACCTGGAGATCCTGCAGGCGATTGATCGTCGACTTAATCTCCTCGGGCTGTTTCCGCAGCATGTGAAACCCGCCCAGCAGCAGCCGGATTGAGTCCTTCTTTCGTTGTGACTCAACTGTTTCGACCAGCTTGACAATGCCGGGGTGAGAACAGCCGACGAGCATCACAACGCCCTGCGAAGTCTCGATCGCCAGTGACTGCTCCTTTGGCAGACCTTCAACGATTCCCGTGGAATGGATGCCCGGTACGACTTCAAACGGACCTTTGACACGGTTCGGCGTCA
>JAPOLP010000155.1 GCA_029977045.1 Planctomycetota bacterium | reverse complement strand
CGTGCTGGTGGCCGTGGCGGTCACCGAGGCAGAGTCCGTCGTCCTCGATGTTGGATCGGACGCAGCATCGTCATCAGTCACGTTTGTGTTTTCGGTCCACATGGCCCGCAGCGACTGTGACTGCTGATCAGTGAGGGCGTTCGGATCAAATCCTTGTGCCTCGACCCACGCTTCAAATTCCATAGGTTGTGCCTCAATCTGTGAAGAGGATGGTGGTGAATGACGAGCGATGAGTTGGGCGATCGTCTGATCGTCAGCCCCCAGCGCAACAAAGCTGACTTCCCGGAGAGTGGACTGCCGGGCGACGTAGACCGGTCCGCTGAACTTTCGACCGTTGACTTCGACCGATTCGCCCTGGTCGACGAACACGATCCGCTGCGCAATCGCACCGATAGATGACTGCCAGGGGAACCCGTTGTCCCCGGAAGCCGTCACCTCGCGGGCGTGATCGTTCGCGCCTGAGATGACGCCGGCCAGCTTGATCGAGCCGGCATTGACCTCCAGCGTCTCGGTGTGGCCGACGATGCGGGAGGCATCATGGTCCCGCAGGATCGGTCGGCTCTTCGCGGAGACTTTCAGTCCGGAGAGATCGACGATGACCGGGAAGGCGAACCCGGCCAGCAGCAATTTCCCGCCGGTGTAGGCGGTCATCGAGAACCGCCGCAGCTCCTTCTCAGTGTTGTCACCAGCGTTCTCATCAGCAGCAGCTTCGAGAAACCGGAAATCGGTCGGCCCTTCGGCTTCAATGATCCGCAGATTCACGGGAACCCGCAGGGGCTCAGGTAGCCGCGACGGTGTCGCGGTTTTGGGGTTGGTTTTCGGCATCCGGCTCCTCTTCATCAATGACAGTCGATTCAGGTGTCAGTCCCAGTTCATTCAGCAACGCCAGTTCTTTGGCCCGCTGACGAATCTGCGTTTCCCAGTCGAGTCCCATCCGGGCGTATTCATCAGCCAGCGTGGTGGTGAATGACGCCAGACGGACGGCCTGAGCGTTTGCTTCCTTGAGCGGATCGACGTGGGAGGTCCCATCCCACATCCACGTTCGCTGCGTCCGAGAGGGCCGAACTGATTTCGGCAGCAGGCCCGGCACCATCGCGGCTTCCGCCAACCACGCTTCCAGGACGCGATCCATCACGATCGCTTCAAGATGCGATTGTTCGACGCGGATCGACTTGAAGTACGTCTGGTGATCGAGTCGGCCCGACGCATAGTTGTGCCGACTGGAATCCCCGGTCAGGACGTTGACAGGAACGAGCAGACAGCGTCCGATTTCTCCCAGGATTTCTCGTTTGAACTCTCCATACGTGGTCGTCGGAAATTGAGCCTGGATCTGGCTCACCTTCCAACCGCCCGGCATGGTCATCAGCATGCCCCGCTCAAGCTCGATGAGGTCCATCGGCTCGACCGACTCGGCTTCACCATTCGCAGGGGCGTCGGTATAGAGCACGCCTCCGGGAAGAGCGGCGATTTCGGCAGCGGTGATCACCGCCAGTGTGTATCGCCGCAGATGCGCGAACAGCGGGAGCGCCGGAGTGATGTCAGGAATGCCGCGCGCCTGTCCCGGCCGGTCCGCCCGGTAATAGTGAATCACGTTGCGGGCTGGAACGCGGTCATACTTGAAGCCAATCCCCGCTTGGGGATCGCCGGGATGGTCACGCAGAATGTGAAACTCAACCGGGTTGCCATCACCGTCGAACCGGATGCCGTCGATTGCCCGCAGGGCTTTCAGAGAGAGATCCGGCGTAGTGATCTGATCACATTCGATGAGCTGCACATCCAGCTTGATCGCCGATGGCAGGGCTTGGTTGTCTGTCAGCAGAGCGAAGGCTTCGCCATCGGCTGCGCGCGCCATGCGCATCGTGCGCAGTTTTTCTGCCAGACGGACGTTGCGGCACCACTGAGAAAACTCCTGTTCAAGGCGCCGATTGACATTGTTGTCGGGCGTCAGCATCTGCAGCCGGGGACCGGTCCCCACCGTGTCGTGTGCCAGTGTCAGCACCAGCCCCTTGGCGTAACTGTTGTTGGCCACTTCGTATCGGCTGCGGATGCGCAGCAACCGGCGCACTTCCGCGTTGTTGGCGGCGTTGGCGGAGAGGTCATCCGCGTTACGCCAATGCCGTCGGTTTTCGTCGGTTGTTGCCGCCGCATCATATTTCGCCTTGATCAGCCGCAGTGTCTGAAACACTGTTTGCGATGGTTCAGTACGTCGAGCAGGCAGAAACTGGCGCAGCCAACGAAGCAAGAAGGATGGTCCTCAAACAGAAGGATCGTGCGGGAGCCAGCATGGCTACGACCGCTGAGAGAGAATCAAGAAGCGCCCGGGGGGCTGATCTTGGTGAAGCGAATGCCGCGTTGCTTCGATTTCACCGCCTGCTTGGAGGCGAGAAAGCGGTCCGCTTCGATCTGATCTTTGAGCGAATGCTGCTTCACGCTGGAGGAGTCGCCACGGGCCTCGGCAGGCCCCTGAGCATTTTCGCGAATGGCGTCATCAAGCGGTTGTTCCGGCATCGGAGAAACTGTCCCCCTCTATAGTATTTATACGTTGGCGGCGGAAATTCGTACGAAAGTTTCTGGCAAGATTGTGTCGCGCTGGGCTTTTCAGGCTCTGTTGCGTGCCCGCAGGTCCGAGAGTTTCAGGCGTTTTGTTGTTTTCGGGGCGACGATCCCCTCGCCAAGCAAACTCGCACCCAGCATCGATGCTCCGACGGCGCAGCCGACCAGGCAGTCCAGCCAATGGTTGTCGGGCTGGTTGGGTCGAGGTTTCCATTCATCGACCGTGCGCCCGCGACCTTCGGTCCGGACTCGGTATTCGGCGACGAGATGCTCGGCAAACAGGCGGTGCGGTTCGGGTTTCTGGCCAAATAGGGTGAGAGAGCCTTTGTCAGCGATGGCCACCGCCAACCTGGCGAACACGAAGGACTTCCAGAAGTTCGTGTCAAACAGGGCATGGCGGACCGCTCGCTTACCCATGACGCCGGGAATACGCCAGTTGAGTCCGACGCGGTCACCTGGCCGGCGCTTGTAGTCCGAGAATGGGAGACTCGACGCCCCCACAAACCGCCCATGGCTCGGGAGCAGCAGCGCCGCATGCGGCGACTGCCGGCAGAACTGGTAGACCACGTCAGTCGACGTACCCCAGTTGGCATCGACCAGGCAGCGTTCGATTCGGAGCGAGGCTCCATCCTCGCGCTGCCATTCACGTGATAGTTGCCTTTCGGTTAGCGCCTGCAGGCCGGCATAGATGGCTCCTTCGAGTCCGGTGCCATCCACGACCGTCGACAGCGTCTTTGTCACATCGCGGAGTGAGAAGTAGGCCCGCTGGGGATCGGGCCAGGCTCCGTATTCCAGAACGGCTCCGCTGAACTCCTCGCCCCAGGCGCAGACCACGTAGAACAGCAGCTTCTGCTGGACGTCGATGAACATCGTCAGGTGCTGGCAGCCAAGTGGAACCCGTCCCTTCGGCAGCCCGTTGAGCTTGGCGGCGATCTGGTCTGCCGTTAGCTCATTCTCATCGACCTCGACTTCCGGCAGTGGCTCGTTCTGGTATTCGGCCCAGAACGCAGCTTCATCCTGGAACTTGAGGTTCATCGCATGCTGAATCGCGGACAACTCATCATGGTTGAACCGCTCCGGCCAGGCGATCTTCGCCCCGGCATCCATCTGCTCCTGATGCTGCGCGTAGAACTCCGTCGCCGCCGCTCCTCCATCTTCGTTTCGCAGACCTTCTGCACGGAGTTCGGCATACCGATCCCACAGCTTTGTGTCGCTGGGGAACGCATAAACCATCTTTGTGCGTTCGCCCTGCCACGACGGGTGGTGGTCCCGATTGAGAATCCGGTCAGCCATGTCTCCCGGACGGATGACCGTGCAGGGCATGATCCCGGAGATCTTGTGACCCGGACCCGCCAGACCGAGGACGGCACCAGCGAGGATGCTCTCACGCTGCTGGCATTGCGACACGGATCGAGCGGACTCGTCGGTTTGCGGGTCGTCGAGCACCACGAGACTCGGACGAACCGACTTGCCATCCGGCCGCTTGAACTTCATCCCCCGGATGCGGCCGGTAATGCCGGCGACCTTGATGATCGCGCCGCTCGCCAATGCCCGACCATCCTCACGGATCAATGCATCAAATGCTTCATCCTCTGACCAGCCATTCGGCTGCAGCGTCGGCAGAACGATGTACTTCGCCGTCCAGCCAATGTGGGTTCGTTCTCCGTGGTAAAGCTGGCCGTTGCAGCGATTAGCGATCCCATCGAGCGACTGAATCGGATGACAGACTTCAGGATAGTCGGCCAGCAGCAGCTCATTGGCGTCGAGTTCGGTCTTGATCGATTCGAGCATGTCCATCGCATGCCCTTCATCGGAGCCGATCAGGCAGACGAACTCCCGGTGGCCGTTCAGCACCGCCCAGATGCAGGCGCACTCACAAATCGTCGTCTTCCCGCTGCCGCGTGGCATCGCCATCGCAAACAGGCCACCCTGCAGCACCGCTTGCTCGATCTTCCGCAACACCTTCAAGTGATCCTCGGACCAGGCGAGGTGGAACGACTGTGGGAAGTACGACTCGCAGAACAACTGAAAGTTAGTCGCTGCCTTTGATCGTCGCGCGGGATCGGTGATTGCCGGCAGGTCACCGATATCACGTCCGGCGGCCGAGAGTTCCGCGCTGCGACGGGCGGCACGATCTTTGTGCTGCTCATACGACTCGGGGGTCTGCGCGGGCTTCGGGTTGTGGCGCTCCCAGGCCAGCCACGCTGTGTAGCGGACGAGATCGACGCGGTTCCCGTCGCCAATCCTGAACCCGGCCCGCTGGCGATCACGATAGAGCTGCCGCTCACTGGTCACTTCACCCAGCGGCGTTGAGTTCAGCAGCCGGACCAGTTCGCTCGGCTTCAGTTGTCGGGGGTCAATCGCCACTACTTTGTCCCCCACGGGCGATCGAGAGCCAAGCTGCGTATGTCACCAGGTTGATCGTCCCATCGGCGTTTGTTGGCGCTCCGGCAGCCACATCCGCCTTGATCTGCTCGACCAGAATCTGTCGCGCACCGGCCTTCGAGAGCAGCTGCGCTGCGTCAGCAATCAGGAGCGCCAGGGGGTTGATGGGGCCGCGTTCGGACATGTGAAAAACCTGCTGAAAACCTGCTTTTTCTGCTCGGAACTGAGTGGATGACGTTCCGCACCCGAGGTAACTCGTGTCATGTCGCAACCGCGATGCAAACCACAAAACACGAACCAAGGGACAACCAATGAACGCCCGCCAGAAGACTGCGAAGCACGCCGAAACGATGGCCGCCCTCCTCACCCGGATGCAGGCCGCCACCAACACGATCCCCCACCAGGAGCGAATCAACTGGGGTCACGCCGAGCAAATGCACGACGCGCTGAAGTACGCGGTGTATGCCGCGTTTGCGATGGGGGTTGTCAACGAAGACGAAGCCCGCGACCTCGGATTCCCTGTCTGAACGCATCACCAACTATGAGGAATGCCACCATGACCCGACCGCTCAACAGCACTCTGGTCCGCACGCTCCAAAACCTCGAGCGTCTGCTTGTCGATCACGACCGCAGACTGGCGGACCTCGACTGTGAGGACACCGAAGCAGCAGAGGTGATCCTGTTCGCCATCGAGGCAACCGCTAACGCCCTTCGCAAAACGCGCGGAGCGAAACGGGATGAGCTCCACGCAGCCGGGTTCGGAGTAGACCGCGACTGACAAATGCCGAAACGCCAATGGGCGTCGTCGCGGGGTGGTTCTCGCGGCCTGACGATGGCAGCCGACCATCACCAACACGGGAGTACGATCATGGCGACCAAGACCAAGACCACAAAGATTACGAGCGTCCGCAAGGGTGACATTTACGAAACAAACTCAGGTCAATTGATCGAGGTGACCAACGGTCGCCTCCAGGATGACGCGGAACATGGGGCCTCATTTGAAGGCCGGACCATCGAGTTCAACCTGGAGACCGGTAACCCCAACCGTTCGAAAACGACCGACCGGTTCTATCTCGACGAGCTCGCGAAGAAGCTCACCAAGAAGGATTACGAGGAGTGGGTCGAGATCGGCCGCCGCGAAGCCGAGGCGATGGCCGATGCTACAGCCCCGCCGACGGAAACTGAACCGGCCAAGCCCGCCACGAAGAAGCCGGCGAAGACCCGCCAGCCCAAGACCGATGGCAAGCTCAGCCAGCTCGACGCGGCGGTCAAAGTGCTGTCCGAATCCAAAGTGTCCATGACGACAAAGGCGATGATCGACGCGATGGGGACCAAGGGGTACTGGACGAGCCCCGGCGGCAAGACGCCCGCGCAGACTCTGTACTCGGCGCTGCTCCGCGAGATTCAGAACAAAGGGAAGGACGCCCGGATCGTGAAGGTCGACCGGGGTCAATTCGCCCTCAAGAAGTAGGAGGCGATCATGGCGACTCCTGAACTCACCATCGCCGATGCGATCCGCGAGGTCACCGCCGCTGTGCAGCAGGCGATCAACGACGGCTATCGGTCACGGGCCATCGATGCCGACGACCTGGTTGAGGTTCTTCTCGCCATCGCGGACCGACTCGACCCGCCGGTGCCGGAGACGACCAACGAGGTCGCGTTCCCCTGCCCGGAGTGCGGCGAATCGGACGTCGATCGCCTGATCTGGCAGGACGACGAGTTCGTCCGCTGCGATTCGTGCGGGACGATCTTCAGTCCCGGAGAGTAACCACCCCGGGTTCCGCCCGGTGACGCCCGACGTTGCGACGTACGGGCGTTCTCTCGTTGGTGATTTGCATTCGCACCGTCAACCGACCGGATGCCCCCCGGCAGGCAGGCTGCAATCGCCATTAATGATTGCGACAGCATGCTGGAAGTTCGGATTCGGCACTGGCCTTGGAATCTGCCGCGCCGAGGGGACATCGATCGCGGCAGACGAATTCGCCGGTCAGCGGGCATTCGATCTTGCCCGGACAGTCCGACCGACTGGCGTCAACAAGCGGACAGTGATCCTTGCAGATTTCCTCGCCCGTCAGCGGGCAAACGACGCGACCCGGACACGCGGACTGTTCGCCAACTTGGCTGAATCCATATGCACCAGCGGCAGCGCTGAGGACGACGACGGCGAGAAGCCATCCTTTCTTTACAAACAACAGATTCTTCACTTTGGATCTCCTTTCGGGCTCTGGGAGATGGGCGATTCTTCTATCTGACCGCGAAAGCCAGACGTCTCGATGACTTGGATAACAGCTTCGGAGGGCGGTTTGCAGCAGGAGGGGTTTTGGACGTAAGCACGCCCTGACTTGAAGTCCACGCGGGCACCAGTGACGCCGGGAACAGCGAGGAGCGACTCCGTCAGTGCGGTGGCACAGCCGTCGCAAGACATTCCGTCGACGCGGAACACCGTCTCCGTGGTCTCGATATTCTGCGGCTCATCGACGGCCGCAGGATCATCGGGATGATCCGACTCGATTGAAGTGTTGGTTGGCACGTTTCCGTCGTACCCGGCATCTCGAAGCGCAGCCAGCACCTTTGACACCGGGATATCGTTACCCGGTTCAACGCCGACGATCGCTTCTGACTTTTCATAGCTGACTTCGACGGCCGCGACTCCGGGAACCCGCCGAATCGCCTGCGCGACTGTCGTGGCACATCCTTCGCACGTCATTCCTTCAATGTGGATGACAACCCGGTTCATATTCTCCGTCACGGATGTGTCGCTGGTGGTGCCGAGCAGCGTCCCGACGTAGCTTGGGAACAGCAGAAAGGCCACGGCCAGCACAGTGACGCCCCATAGCATGACCTTGTTCATCGCTATCATGCTGAATCGCCGAGTTCGAATGCGCTCGTAACAATCATCTGCCGCTGCCTGCTCCACCGCACAGCAATTGTCTCCCGCTGCTACGGACTTCCTGGGACGATACGTGAAGTAGAATGCGGCCGCGAGAAAACCGAATGTGACGGCCATGAAAGCGGGCCGATACGTTTCCAGGGTCGCCGCGATTCCGGCCCCCGACACTCCCACGGCCAGCAGCAATAACGGTAGCCAGCAGCAGCTGGATGCCATGATGGCGGAAACAAGCGTTCCGATCTTCGCAATGCGCTCGCCGCGATTTGGCGGCACGACGGGAACTGGAGCATCGGGATTCTCAGCGTTCAATTCCGCATGGGCTGTTTCGATCCCCCGCGAAACGCTGCCCAGACAGCATGCTCCGGATGGATTCGCGGTCGCACAGTGGCAGCCCGGATCTTTCATCTTGACCCGAATGTCTTCGAGCGCTTCCGATCGCCCCTTCGCACGAAGTTCATCTTTGATGCTGGCTACGGAGTGACCGAAGCAGTAGCACAGTGGTCGTGGGCCGTCGGTCTGCTTGACGCCGACATCGACTGTCAGATCGGGTTCCGTGAACTGCTGCTCGGTCGTCTCCGAGAAATACACGACCTCGCACCCTGCGGAGTCGCAGAACCGCCAGCCGGTATCCTCGGTTGGTGTCCGGCACTCGCCGGCGGGGGAACACTCGCACGATTCGCCTGCTTGCAGCGTGGTCGCGAGTTCCGGTTTGAGTAGCGAGCGCAGTGTGACAACAGCAACCCGCTTCCCTTTTGTTCGACAGACCGGACACTCGGTCCGCGTTGCGGTGGACGTATCAGTGCTCATGTTTCAATTCCTTGGCGACGCCCGCTTCAGATTGTGTCCGTCCCTCTCTGCGGGTATTATCGACCTTGCACTCAAGTGTAAGGTCAAGCCCGAACGGAAGATTTTGGAAAACGAAGCGGCGGAACCATGCGCGAGGGGGAATACACCATCAGCCAACTGGCCAGTGCGGCCGAGATTCCAACGACCACGTTGAGGTACTACGAGCGTGTCGGCCTGATCGAAGCGGAGGACCGCAGCGCCGGCAACTATCGGCTGTACACGGATGATTCGCTGCGGAAAGTGAAGTTCATCCGCGCGGCGCAGGGGATCGGATTCACGCTGGACGACATCCGAATTCTGCTTTCCACCGAAGGCGGTGTATTGCCGCAATGTCGGGAAGTGCAGCCGATCATAGAACAAAGACTCGCGGACGTTGATCAGAAGTTGCGAGATCTGCGAGACGTGCAACAGGTGCTGCAGTCAGCGCTCAAGAAGTGCCGACGCAGCAAGCTGAGTGAACCATGTTGTGTCATCCGTGAAATCGACCTCGCAAGCACAGTCACGCCGCATTCTCCAACACGGCGCTGAAGCGGTCCGCCTGGTTGCCCGTGAACTGCTCATATCGCTGCACAATCACGTCGCAGTAGAGCGGGTCGAGTTCCATCAGGTACGCCCGGCGTCCGGTCTGCTGAGCGGCGATCAGGGTTGAGCCGCTGCCGCCGAACAGGTCGAGGACGTTTTCGCCGGTCCGGGATGAGAACTGCATCGCCCGCACCGCCAGTTCGACCGGCTTCTCGGTCAGATGGACCATGCTCTGCGGGTTGACCTTCTTCACATGCCAGAGGTCGGTGGCGTTGTTCGGCCCGAAGAACTCGTGGGCGGCTCCCTCCTTCCATCCGTAGAAGCACCATTCATGCGCCCCCATGAAGTCCTTTCGCGTGAGGACGGGGTGCTGTTTGTCCCAGATGAGGGCCTGTGAGAAGTACAGTCCGTGCTTCTTCAGGAACGGCGGGTAATTCGCGCAGTTTGCGTAGCCGCCCCAGATGTAGAACCCGCGACCCGGCACCAGCACACGGGCAATGTTGCCGAACCAGGCGTCGAGCAGGCGGTCAAACTCTTCGTCCGAAACGAAGTCGTTCGCCAGTGGCCGATCCTTGGCCCGGAGCTTCTTCTGCGTCGGTTTCGACTTCTCCGGAT
>JAPOLP010000356.1 GCA_029977045.1 Planctomycetota bacterium | reverse complement strand
GGTCTCCTTCGGGAGTCGCTTCCGGCTCGGCCTGCAGCAGCGCGTGAGCTTCGACGACTTCGCCGCTGCGAGGATGTTTGGTCGCTCCGCCCTTCGTCGCTGTGAGAGCCTCGCCGCCCTTCGTCGTCTTGAACGCGACCTGCGAGAAGTAAGCCTGCATCCCGGCATAGTCCCGCTGACTCCAGCGGTCGAACGGGTGATGGTGGCACTGAGCACATTCGATCCGCACGCCGAGAAAAACCTGCGAGAGCGTCGATGCCGCCGTGCCGGGCGTCTTCGTCACCTTGTAAAGATGGCCGGCCGGCTGATCGGAGAGCGGGCCGGATGCAGTCACGACGCCGCGGGCGAATTCGTCGAACGGGCGGTTTTGCTCGAAGCTGTCGCGAATCCAGTGGTAGTACGAGTACGCAGCCTTGTGCCCCAACGCGAGCCGGTCGACTCGCAGCACGTCGGACCACTTCAACGCCTGCAGGTCCGCGTACTCGGGCCGCTGCAGCAGTGCGTCGACGAGCTTCGCACGGCGCTGCGGATCATCGCTCGTCAGAAACTGCCGGGCTTCGTCGCCGGTCGGCAGCGTGCCCAGGATGTCCAGGTAAACGCGGCGCAGAAAATCTGCATCTGAGCACAGTTCTGACGGGTGGATGTTGAGCTTCCGGAGCCGGGCGTCGACCAGTTCGTCGATGAAGTTGTGAACGGGCCGTGAGGGGAAGTCGCTGCCATCGTCCGGCTGCGGCACCATCGCCCGGAAGATGTCGACCGCTCCCTGATAGCTGGCCATGATCGCGCCTTCGCCCGGTGTCTCTCCGGTGCGAACGAGACCGAACTCGTCGACCTGCACCAGCGCGTCGTTGTTCGACTGAAACTTCGCGTGATGAGTGACGTCGACCTCGCGACCGTCGCTGTAGACCGCGGTGACCTGAAGCTGCTGGAGAGCATCCATCGCCATGCGTCGTTCCGACGGAGTGACGCGCAGTGAGACGACCGTTGGCGCGTCGGGCTCGCCAGCCGGTGCACCGGCAACGATCCAGTCACGCAGCAGTCGGTACTCACCCGAGCCCTTGCGAATGCGAATGCCTCCCCCGTGCGGTGCTCCGCCGGACGCTTTCAACAGCAGCAGACTCTGGTCGGGCAGCGTGAAGTTGATGCGTCGTCCTCGGCCTTCCTGCGAGAGCGCTGCGAGGTCCGCCGCCGGATCGAATCCGAAGATCGACAGCTTGAAGCCAGCCTGGCCTTCCGCCTTACCGTGGCAGCCCGACGTGTTGCAGCCGAAGCGGGCAAACACCGGCAGGATATCGTTTTCAAAGTGCAGGCTGCGTTGGGCGTTCGAGTTCCCAACGGTAACCGGGACTTCGAGAGTCGCAGCCGGCGTTCCGGCAACTGGTTTCGTCGAGACCTTGATCACCGTCTGGCCGTCGGCGTGTCCGCGGACAAGGCCGTCGGGGGACACAGTTGCGATGTCGGCGTTGGCACTCTCGTAAGTCACCTGCTGAGTCAGGTCGGACGTCAGACCGTTCGCCAGGTCCTGGTGGATCAGCAGTTGCCAGCGGCTGCCGGGGCCGGACAGTCTGACCTGCTGCGGCACAGCAGCCGGCGACCGACTCGCGTCAGCATCCTCGGCGAAGCTCGCGACCGCACTGCCGAACAGCAGAGCGATCGTCAGAGCGGCGATAGTTTTCCAGGGGCTCAATCCGCGCACGAGACATCCTCAACAGAAGTTTTCAATCGACGCATCCATCTTCCCGCATGTTTGGCGACGGGGGCAAGTCCAGCCGGACTTCGCGTGTGCGAGACAGCCCGCCTGGCAGACGCTACGCTCGCACGCTTTCTGATCCGCTTTCAACAGTCATCCCCTTTCGGAGACCGCTGACGATGAAATCGCTGCTGCTCGCCCTGGCCGCCACCGCGCTGCTGACCGTGTCCGCTTCCGCCGCTGATGAGAAACCGCTGAAGGTGCTGCTGATCACCGGCGGCTGCTGCCACGACTACGCTTACCAGTCCGACGAGCTGAAGAAGGCTCTGGCCGAGAACGGAGTTGAGGCGGACGTCAACGTGGTGATGGAAGGCGGGACCGGCACTGAGGCTCAGATTGATCTCTACAACGATCCGAACTGGGCGGACGGCTACGACGTCGTCGTGCATAACGAATGCTTCGCGAACACCGACGACCCGAAGTACGTGCAGAGCATCACGAGTGCTCACAAGAAGGGCGTCAACGCGGTCGTCATCCACTGCGCGATGCACACTTACCGCAAGGCGACGATCGATGACTGGCGTGAGTTCCTCGGTGTAACCAGCCGCCGCCACGATCACAAATCCGAGTACCCGGTCAAAGTTGTCGCGAAGGACCATCCGATCATGGACGGCTTCCCCAGCGACTGGTCGACTCCGAAGGACGAGCTGTACGTCATCGAGAAGCTGTGGCCGAACGCGAAGGTTCTGGCGACGTCAGTCAGCGAAAAGTCCAACGACCTGCACCCGGTCTTCTGGACCAACCAGTACGGCAAGGCCCGCGTCTTTGGCACGACCTACGGCCACGCGAACGAGACGTTTGCTGACCCCGTGTTCCGCAAGGCTCTGACAAAGGGCATCCTCTGGTCAGCAGGCCGGTTGAAGTAGGCACTCGTCAATAACGGGGCAAGTCGTCCTGTAATGCGGTTTCGACCGTCCCTCAGTCAAATCGGACTTCGAGGTCGACGATACTGAAGGGGCTGAGGTCGAGGCGTAGGCCGTCGCCGTCGGGGATGGCGTCGGAGATCGTCTGGCCTCGGAAGTCTCGGATTCGGCCGCTGGATGGAGTGCGAAACAGTTCGACGTTGACGTGCTGGTAGCGGCCTTCGGTTTCCTGCAGACGCATCGAGAAGCCGTTGGTGTCGGGCGGCAGTGCGGCAACTTCCGGCGTATCGAGAAGCGACGGTTCGCGGAGCAGGCCGGCGAGGTGCGATGCCTGAATGCAGCGCGTATCGAGACTGTAAAACCAGCCGGTTTCGCCGTTTCGCGGCGGGCCGGTTTCGGTCGGGACTGCGACGACCGGTGAGAGGACGTCGCGCGCGGCCTGCGTTGGGTAGTGCTGGTCCACCGCGATGATGAAGCGGAAGCGGCGAGTGGATTCGCCCTCGCAGATCAGGATCGAGTCGATCATGCGCGGGCCTGTCTTGCGATGAAACGGCAGGCCAAGCGGCAGAATCGTTGTGCGTTCCTCGTTCGACGATGCGATCTCGATGAAGTCGCTGGTTTCGATCCGCTCCATCTGCATCGGCTGGGCGGCGCCGAGGATTGATCGCGAGATGGCCGCTGAGCTGTCATTCCACGCGAACCGGGATGCGTAGAACGTGTTCCAGGGATCGCCGTCGGGGAGGCGCTGCGGTTCGAGTTCGATTTCCACTTCGAGATACGGCAACCCGCGCCAGACTCGGAACGTCTGCCGGAAACCGCAGATCGATGCGTCAGTGTTCGGGTCGACGATCTCGCCGGCCGTGACGATCTCGCCAACTGACGGACCGCTGCTGGTGACCTCGACTGACCGGCAGCGCATCGTCGAGTACCACGTTTTGGTTTCCTCGACCTCACCGTCGACTTCGCGGCGGATCACCTGCTCACGAGGGAAACGATAGGCGAGTTGCTGGCTGAGCCGGTTTGGCGAGCGACCGTGCAGTTTCAGACGCTGCAGGCCGCCGGTCGCATCGCTGACTTCGACCTCGAAGAATTCGTTCCGCAGTCGAGTGTCCTGGGCGAGAACGACGTCGGCCTTCTGAGCGGACTTGCCCGAGCCACCCGAGGGTACCCAGGCAAAGCCGGCGGCGGGGATCTCGACGAGAGCCTGTCGACGGCGATCGTCACACTGGACTGCTTTGACAGGACCAGCGACGTCAGGCGGAGATGCCCCCTCCGGCAGATCGACAACCACTCGCCGAGGGAACGAGAGCGGGTTGACGCACAGCCAGCCGGACTGATCGCCAGCACCATGCATGATGATCCGGTGCACTCTCTTTTCGGCAGCGGCTGCAAACTCGGAGAGAGATGCTTCGGCGCGGGCGATCGCTTCGCTGGCTTTCTCGGAGCCGTCTTCAAACGCGTCGGGGCCGGCCTGTTCGAGAGTGTCGAGCACGACGTTGGCAGGGTCGCGATTAACCGGCTGGCCCATCAGGACAGAAGCGATGTGCGACTGCCACTCGACAGTTTCGTAACGGGCGATCCGTTGCGTGTGCTGTGCGAACCGTCCAATCGGATCGGTCTCGCGCCGCGCGACAGCCTGAATGAAGAACGGCGAGAGGTAGTTCTTCGAGTCGCCGCCCGCGTATCCGTAGCCATAACCGCCGTGATCGTCGGTCTGCGTGAAGAACTCGGAGAACGTCACGAAACGACCGAGCACCGGCGAGTACTTCTGGAGCCGTTTCAGATCGTGATAGAACGGGCTGGTGACTTCCGGCCAGCGGGCAAGGATCAGTGCGGCGACCTGATCGGACTCCATTGTCTCGGCCAGGCGTTGTGGAAACCGCAGCCAGGTCGCTCCGGAGTCCGCAGCCAGCGGAATCCGCGAGTACGAATCGACGAGACTCGAATCGCAGCCTTCCCACTTCATGCGGCTTTCTTCCCGGTCCGGGTAAATGCCATCGTCGAGCAGGAAGTGCAGTGCCGAATGAAAGCCGCCCTTGTCGACAAGCTGTGGCTGCATCGGCGAGAGCCCGTAGCGTCGTCGAGCCCAGGTCGTCGGCTCCTTGCCGAAGAGTCGCTTGAACGCCGCTCGTCCTTTCTCGGTGTCGCGCAGTGCAGATTCGAGTGGGACAAGCGGGACGGCGAGTTCCTCGTAATCGGCTCCGGCGATGTCGAGCGTTTCAGCCTGCCAGGCCGCTGACATCTTCTCGATCAGCTCGGGCGAGGCCTCGGCGATCGCGTCGGCGTCGGTACCCTTCAGCAGCAGGTTGGCCGGTGCCGGGTCGTCGAGCATCGCGGCCAGCTTCTCGTCCGCCTGATCGGGCGTCAGCAGACAGAGATCGAGCAGGTAGCAGTCGACCGGGTAAAACCGCTCGCGGGCTTCCGTCATCAGGTCAAAGCATGACTGCAGGTGCTGGGTGCACTGATCGACTGTGCCTTCCAGCAGTGCCCGAGCAGCCGCGACGGCTGTCTTCTCGAAAAAGACTTCGTCGTAACTCGTGAAGTGGTGCATGTGCCGGGTCAGCAGTTCGAGCAGGATCCAGCACGTCCCAAGAGCCAGGAAGTCGGCTGCCAGTTCCGGATCGATGCTCAGCCGGGCAGCCAGATCTGTATCCTCCGGCAGCGGACTCTCATCGTCACCCTCAGGGAGCAGCGGAGCGAGGGCTTCCCGGAGCATCTGCTGGCGGTTGTCAGAACCGTCGACAACGACCGCTCCCGCATCGCGAGCCCGCTGCTTCCAGCCGTGCGGGAGCTGCGAATCGCCGGTTTCGGCCACGAAGTAGAGGCGGCCTTCAAACTGCTCGGGCGGCTCGTCGGACCGATGCCAGCCCGGAAAGTTGCCGGTCGCTGCCAGCAACGACGGATGGCAGCTGCAGGCGAAGCAGTTCAGCAGCCCGGCGGCGGGCGCGTCCCCCAGCTCGGTGGGGAAATCTTCGAGACTGTGGCTGGGGATCAGGATGACGACTTCGCTGTACGCCATGAGAAAACCTGTCGAGCGAAACTCGCAATCGACGCTGCGGCGACCGATGCGGCGGGGAAACTGAGGCTCCGGCCAGTGCGGAGACGGCCCGATTTCGGGCTGTCGAACCGGAAATATCGATTCTGACCGCAGATTTGAGTGACTGATCGACTCACTCAGCAACCGAGTTCCAGAGGCTTCTCAAAGAATTCCAGAGTTCCCGACTTTCCGTAACACCTTTTACAGACTCCAGTTGAGTCTTCCGCCCGACCGTCGGTCGGCGTGAAACTCGACTTTTTCAGAAATCTCAGGAACTAATCTCCGGGGAACCCGTCCCAATGCCCTGTTCAATCCGGGACTGATTACTGTCGCGCGGCAGTGTGTCAAGGATTGGCGTGGTCGAGCCGGTTCTCCGCCCTCGGCCTTCCGGTCGCTCAGACGCGACTTAGCGTGATTGGTTCCCAGCCCGTTCTCACTTCCTGATCGATTCAACTCTGCCGGAGCCGCCGAAGAGCGAGTGACGGCGACCGCTGGAGCATCACGTTACAGTCGACAAATCCGAGCAGCCCGGACTCGAAAACGGGGCGTCGTCAGCAGGAATCGTTTATCGTTGACGGTTGCCGAAGTCCCGTGATAGCTTTGCTTTCGGGCGATCAGGTGGCGGCGCCGGGGCTGCCCGATCTCGGTGAAATACTGGCG
>JAPOLP010000747.1 GCA_029977045.1 Planctomycetota bacterium | reverse complement strand
ATTCCCGCCATCGAAAGCCCGCCGCTCGTCCGCAGTGGATCGCAGCTTTCGCGACTCTCCCCTGAAACTCCTGCCGCTAAAGCGAGCCAGCCATGTCCCGCCAAGTCCTGACTGCTGTCGCGACCATCCTGTCGCTTTCTCTGACCAACGGCCTGGTTGCTGATGACGAGTTTGAGGAGCCACCGATCAGCTACAGCAGTTCGACACCAGCCAACTGCATTTCAGAACTGCAGTCGAAGATCGACAGCGGCGAGGTCAATCTGAAATACGACGACCACTTCGGTTACCTGCCGGAAGTGTTGAGTAGCCTGGACGTGCCGATCGAATCTCAGATGTTCGTCTTCTCAAAGACGAGCCTGCAGTTGCGCCGCATCTCGCCGACGACGCCGCGAGCCGTCTACTTCAACGAGAACGTTTACATCGGCTTCTGTCAGGACGGTGACGTGCTGGAAGTATCGGCTTCGGACCCGAACCTCGGCACGGTCTTCTACTCGATGCGGCAGGAGCAGCAGGATCGTCCGCAGTTTCGGCGGCACACCGATGCCTGCATGGTCTGCCACAGTTCTTCGCGGACCGAAGGAGTGCCGGGGCACCTGGTGCGGTCGGTGTTCGTCGACACCGATGGCACACCAATCCTTTCGTCCGGTAGCCGCGTCGTCGATCATACGACGCCGTTCGAGCATCGCTGGGGAGGCTGGTACGTCACCGGAACTCACGGCTCGCAGCAGCACCTGGGAAACCTGACAATCGATGGCCGCGATGTGCCCGAGCCACTCGACAACTCCGCCGGTCAGAACGTGTCGAAGCTGGCCGACCGGTTTGACGTATCGAAGTACCTCTCGCCGCACAGCGACATTGTCGCCCTGATGGTTCTTGAGCATCAGGCACTGACACAGAACCGGCTGACGAAGGCGAACTTTGCAACGCGGCAGGCGCTGGCTCACGAGAAGATGCTCAACGAGATGCTGGAGAACCCGCCGAACAAGCGTCTCGACAGCACAACGCGGCGGATTCAGAACGCCGGCGACGAACTCGTCGAAGCGCTGCTGTTCGTCGACGAGGCGAAGCTTAAGGAGCCGATCGCCGGGACATCGGAGTTCAACCGTGTCTTCCCGGAAGCCGGGGCGCACGACAAGGCGGGCCGATCACTGCGGGACTTCGATCTGAAAACGCGGCTGTTCCAGTACCCGTGCAGCTACCTGATCTACTCGGACGCCTTTAACGGCCTGCCCGCTGAAACGAAGTCGTACGTCTGGCAGCGTCTGTGGAACATCCTGTCCGGTACCGACCAATCCGACCGCTTCGCGCATCTGTCCGTAGCCGACCGCAAGGCGATCCTCGAAATCCTGCGAGCGACCGTCCGCGATCTGCCGGACGTCTGGACAGCCGACGCAAAAGTGGAGCCGCGAGTGAACGTCGCGGCGAATTGAGCTGGGCGTTCGACGCTGGTTCCCGGAAGCCACTGGTTTCATCATGTGCGGATGCGTCGGGTTTCCCTGAGCCGTCGCGTTGGAAAGCCAGCACTTCCGTTAGCACCGCTTAACGAAAACCAGCCGATGAGAATTCTCAGACATGCTCTCGCCGTCCTCAGCCCGTTCCTCTGCCGGAGCGTGCTGGCGGCTGAGATCGACTTCAATCGCGACATTCGCCCGATTCTGTCGGACAAGTGTTTCCAGTGTCACGGCCCGGATGCGGAAGCTCGTGAGGCCGACCTGCGGCTTGATCGTCAGGAAGATGCGCTGGTGACGATCGTGCCTGGCGATCCAGCGGCCAGTGAGTTGTTTGCGCGAATCGTGCATGACGATCCCGATCAGAAGATGCCGCCGCCCGACGCGGCGAAGCAGCTAACGAAGCGGGAGATCGCAACGCTGCGTCAGTGGATCGTCGACGGTGCCAGGTTCGCCGGCCACTGGTCGTTTCAGCCGATCGTGCAGCCGGACGTTCCTCAAACGCCTGATGACAACTGGTTGCGAAACGAAATCGACCGGTTCATTCTGCGACGGCTGAGAGCAGAAGGTCTGACGCCGTCGCCCGAGGCCGATGCTCGTACGTTGTTGCGTCGAGTCACCCTCGATCTGACCGGCCTGCCGCCGACGCCGGATGAGTACGCTGCCTTTCTTACAAACCCCGATCTCGAAGCTGCCATCGACCGGCTGATGAATTCGCCGAGGTATGGCGAGCACATGGCGTGGCGCTGGCTCGATGCGGCTCGCTATGCGGACAGTGATGGCTACGAAAGCGACCCTCTGCGAAACATGTGGCCGTGGCGGGACTGGGTCGTCGAAGCGTTCAATCGCCACATGCCTTACGACCAGTTCGTCATCGAGCAGCTTGCTGGCGACCAGCTTGAGAATCCCTCACTGCGGCAGGTTCTGGCGACGGGCTTCAATCGCAATCACCGCCTGAACAACGAGGGTGGCGTTGATCCGGAAGAGTGGCTCGTCGAGTACGTCTGCGATCGCGCCGAAACGACGGCGACGGTCTTCATGGGACTGACCTGGCAGTGTGCCCGCTGCCACGATCACAAGTACGACCCCTTCACGATGAAGGACTACTACCAGCTCTTCGACTTCTTCCGCCAGCTGCCGGAGATAGGCAACGGGCGAGGCTCGAACAACGCTCCGCCGATGATCGATGTCTCCGCACTTGAGTATCTCGAAGAGTTCGCGGAAGTCCGCTCGAAGCTGGAGCCACTTCAGGCCGAGTTGGCTGCCGCTTCAAAGACGGACGAGTTCAAAGCGGCGCACGACGTATGGCTGAAGTCTGTGGAAGCCGACGCGGAAGCGAGGAAGAAGCTGCCGGGCGATCTCGGTAAGAAAGAAGTTAAGGACTGGGACGCGAAGCTGAAGGCTCAGGCACGCGATTACTTTCTGAACAACGTTTTTGAAGGGACTGCGGAACTCCGTGAGCAGATGCGACCGCTGGAAAGGCGGGAGGCTCAACTGCGGGCGACTGGCTCGAAGGTAATGGTCATGCAGGACCGTACCGACCGGCGGAAGTCGTTTATCCTCGAACGCGGCGCCTTCGATCAGCCACGGGACGAGGTATCTGCCAACACACCCGCGTTTCTGCCGGCCATGAACGACTCGCTGCCGAAGAATCGATTGGGGCTTGCGAAGTGGCTTGTCGATCCGCAGCACCCGCTGACCGCACGCGTGGCAGTGAATCGAGTCTGGGAACGCTTCTTCGGAACCGGACTGGTGAAGACGTCCGAGGACTTCGGTTCGCAAGGTGAGCCGCCGTCGCATCCGCAACTGCTCGACTACCTGGCCCGGCGGTTTATCGATTCCGGCTGGGATCTGCAGGCTCTGCAGAAGCTGATTCTGACCAGCGCGACGTACCGGCAGAGTTCGACCGTGACTCCGGAAAGCTTCGCAGCCGATCCGGACAATCGTTTGCTGGCGCGCGGACCGCGTTACCGGTTGTCGGCGGCAGTGATCCGCGATCAGTCGCTCGCGGCGAGTGGCCTGCTCGTTGAACATCTCGGCGGTGCGCCGGTGAAGCCGTATCAGCCTGAGGGTCTGTGGAAGGAAATCATCAAGGGCCGCGTTGTCTACAAACGCGATTCCGGCGAGAAACTGTATCGCCGCAGCCTTTATACGCTCTGGCGCCGCGCGGTGAAGCCGCCGCTGATGAGCCTGCTCGATGCCAACGGTCGAGACACCTGCGCGGTCGACCTGAAACGGACCAACACGCCGCTGCAGGCACTGCTGCTGCT
>JAPOLP010000441.1 GCA_029977045.1 Planctomycetota bacterium | reverse complement strand
GGTTCTGGAGCAGCTTGTTCGTCCATTGGACTGGTCTCGAAAGGAGATTTTGCAGGCGGAAGCGGGCGAGTTTATGGCTGCTGGGTAGCGTCGGAAACCGAACGCTCGCGAAACCGCAGCCCTGAGAAACGGCGTTCCCGCAGGCCGGATACGAAAACAGCCCGCCTCAAGCGTTTGAGGCGGGCTGCCGGTTCGCTGTCGCTGCTGGCCGCTCGAAACCGGGTAGCCAGATCAGCAAAGGCTGATCAGTTGCAGCAGGTGTTGCAGGCTGGCTCGCAACACGTCGGCTTGCAGCAGGTCACGACGGGCACTTTCTGGGTGATCGTCTTTTCGACCATGCGGCAGACCGGGACTTCGATTTCCTTTTTGACGGTCACGGGAACGCAGACGCATTCCTTGATCGTCTTGCAGACCGGGACGCACTCCCATTCGCAGACGGTCTTTTCGATCGTCTTGCAGACCGGAACGCACTCAACGTAGTTGCACTTTCGAGTGACTTCTTCAGTCGTCCACTCGCAGACCTTGCGTTTGCAGTGCTTGACTTCCTGCTTCATGACGCAGGTCTTGTACTCGTACTCTTCTTCTTCCGTGACCCACTCGCAGACCTTGCGGGTGCACTTCTTGACTTCCGGCTTGCAGACCGTCACTTCGCACTCGCGGATTTCCTCAACCTGCTTCCACTCGTGGCAGGTGTACTTCTCTTTCTTCTCGACGATCTTCGGCACCCAGCACTTCTGGACGCAGGTGACCTTCGGGCAGCAGGCGTTGCACGGGTCGCAGACTTCGACCTTCTTCTCTTCCCAGTGGCCTTCGTCGACGCAGATCGTGCGGGTCTTTTCGACCGGGACGCACTTCCAGGTACAGACCTTCTCCTGGTGCTTTTCGACATGCGGAACCATCACGGTGTACTCTTCCGTGACATCCTTCCAGCACGGCTTCTTCACGCAGCGAGTGCCCTTGTGCGTCTCCCACTGAGGAACGCAGACCGTGTAGCAGTGGTCAACTTCCTTCCAGACCGGCTTGCGGACGCAGTGAGTCACGTCGCGCTGCTTGATCTGCCGCTCGTAGACCGTGACCTGGCACTGGACCTTGCGTTCCTTCTTCACGCGTTCGTAAACGGTCACTTCCTTGTCGACCATCTGCTTCTGGTACTCGGTGCATTCGACCGTCTGCTTTTCGGTCGTCCACTCGGGAACCATCACCTTGCATTCCACTTCTTTCCACTCGCACGTGGACGGGCACGGGGCACACGAGTGCTTGCCGCCTCCGGCGAAACTCTGACCGGCAGTCAGAGCGACGACTGCAGCTGCAGCCAACAGTGTCTTCATTGCAATGTCCTTTCAGCAAAAAAAGATATCCAGGCGGCAGTGCCCTCCGAACACCATTGAGGCTCGGCTGCCAGAACAGGAGAGCGAGACGCCCTCTCCGATAGTCGCCATCACGGCTCGGGTCTTCTGGCCGGCAAGTTTTCAGGGCCAGGCGACGCGAAACCGGGCAGGCCGCCGACACGCCGAACAGAGGCGATGGCAGGCAAATTTCGGTCGACGCACATTGTGCATCTATCCCAGACAAAGGTGAACAGAGTAGCTGGGGGATATTTTCAGAATTTACAGACTGGGAAACATACAAAAGAGACTGACGGGCTCTGGCAGCCGTTACGCAGTGCCAAGCTGGAGAACTCAGAGAGCGGCAGACGGGCAGGCTGGGGCGACTGGCGTATCGAGCCAGGTTTGCTGCCACAACTCAAGCACGAGCAGGCTCCAGAGTCGGGCACTATGGTCCCATTTCCGCTCGGAGTGCTCGGCGACGAGGTTTCGGACGGCATCGGGACGAAACAGGCCGCGACTCAGGGCACGCTCGCCGAGCAGAACGTCGTGCAGCAGCGGTTTCAGCTCGTCTCGGAACCAGTGGTCGAGCGGCACGCCGAAGCCCATTTTCGGGCGTTTCTGGATCGACGGCGGCAACAGATCGCGGAATGTTTCGATCAGGATGCGTTTGCCCTGCTGGCCACGCAGTTTCAGTTCGATCGGCATTGCGGCAGCGGCCTCGGCGACTCGGTGGTCGAGAAACGGGCTGCGGCATTCGAGACCGACGGCCATGCTCGCGATATCGACCTTCGTCAGGATGTCACACGGCAGGTAACTGAGCACGTCAGCGGCGGTCGTCCGCGTCACGAAGTCGCGACCCGGGCAGGCGGAGTAGCAGGATTCGAGAAACTTCGCTGCGTGGTGCCCGGCAAGTTGCTGCTTCGCGTCGTCGCTGAACAGGCTGCTCCGCCGCGATTCGTCGAAGATGCTGACCCATCGCAGGTAACGGCTGATCGGTTCGTCGCCGAGGGCTTCGAGCAGCCGCTTCAGGCGGCGCCGAAACGACTTCTGCTCGACGGATGCCGGCAACCGCTGCCAGAGCCGGCTGGTCATCGCCTTCTTCAGAAACGACGGCAGTCGATCGAAGCGGGCTCCCAGTCGGACGGCCTTGTAGCGGTCGTACCCGGCGAACAGTTCGTCACCACCGTCACCGGAGAGCGCCACCGTGACGTGCTGCCTCGTCATCTCTGACAGGTACATCGTGGGGATCGCCGAGCTGTCCGCGAAGGGTTCGTCGTAATGCCAGACCAGCTTCGGCAGGATGCTGAGTGCTGACGGCTCGACAACCTGCTCGTGATGGATCGTCCCCAGGTGCTGCGAGGCCTCGCGCGCGAACGAGCGTTCGTCGAACTTCGCGACTGGGAAGCCGATCGAGAACGTGTGAACCGGCTGCTCGGCAAGTTCCTGCATCAGGCCGACAATGATCGTCGAGTCGATCCCGCCCGACAGAAACGCGCCGAGCGGCACGTCGCTGCGCATTCGGAGTCGGACCGATTCCGCCAACTGCTCGCGGAGCATCGTCGACCAGACTTGCGGATCAGGATTGACAATATCGATTCCTGCCCGGCTGTGGTCGAATGGCGGCGTCCAGTAGCTGCGAGTCTCAAGCTGCCCGTTCTCAAAGACAGCAAGATGCCCCGGCGGTAGCTTCGAGTAGCCCTTTAGGATCGACTGCGGATGGGGCACGTACTGGTACGTGAGGTAATCGTCGACAGCGGTCAGATCGAGTTCGCGCGGTGCGTCGGCGAGCTGCAGCAGCGATTTCAGTTCGCTGGCAAAGTCCAGTCGCCCGTTAGCCAGCCGGTAAAACAGCGGCTTCTGGCCGATTCGGTCGCGGGCGAGAACGAGGCGGCGGCGTGGCTTTTCCCAGACCGCGAGAGCGAACATGCCCCGCAGATAGTCGAGGAAATGGTCGCCGCGTTCCTCGTACAAATGAACGATGACTTCTGTGTCTGAGTCGGTTTGAAACTCGTGACCGCAAACAATCAGCTCGTCGCGCAGTTCGCGGTAGTTATAGATCTCGCCGTTGAGCACGACCCAGACGCTGCCGTCCTCGTTGGACAGCGGCTGATGCCCGCCACCGAGGTCGATGATCGACAGCCGCCGGTGCCCGAGTACGGCTCCGCTCGATGACGGGGTCGGAACCACTCCCCTGCCCGGCCAGTTCTGCGGTGTTCCAGATTCACGAGCGGAATCGAAGCCGGCGAGCAGACCGACATCGGAGTGATAAAGCCCGGAGTCGTCCGGCCCGCGATGCGCGAGCACGTTGACCATCCGGCGGATTTCGTCGAACTCCGGCAGGCGGTGCGGGCTGCTCCAGGAAACTCCAGCAATTCCGCACATCGGATATCAGGCTTCTGCAGAGGATGAGTGGCCGGGGCTGGACTGAGCCTGCGAAGGAAGCCCCGGACTATCCGCATTCATACCAGAAGGATCGGGGCTTCGCTCGCGCCTCGCTCCAGCCACCCGAAGACTGAAGCGTGGCTGCCACTAGCTGCCAGTGCGGAACATCTCGGCGAGCCGTTCCTTGAGGTCGTTCACGGTGACGTTATTCGAGACGACCCGGCCCGAGCGATCAACCAGCAGCATCGTCGGCACAGTCAGAATTCCGTATTCCTGAGCGAGCGGTGCGTCGAGCGCTCCCGGCTGAAAGATGTTCGGCCAGGTGACTCGATTCTGCTGAGCAAACGCCGTCATCTCGGTCGCCGCCTGGTCGAGATTCACTCCAACGATCTGCAGGCCGCGGTCGCCGTACTGTTCGTTCAATGCCCGCAGAACGGCGACGTCCGTGCCGAACTGCTGCGACCAGGACGCCCAGTAGACGACGAGTACAACTCGGCCTTTGAAACTCTGAACGTTGACTTCGCGACCGGCGGCATCCGGTCCGGCGAGAGCCAGCGGCTGCCCTTTCAGGCCGATTCGCTTGAGTGCCCCAGCGGCTCGCTGCCCGGCTGGCGACTGGCTATAGCGCGTTGCCAATTCGGTGTACCACTTCTGAGCGTCGTCCTGCTGGCCGGTGAACTCGCTGTTCATCGCGATCTGCAGCAGCGCGTCCGGAGTGTCGTCCGAACTGGGATTCTGCTTGGCGAACTCCGCCAGTTCCTTGAGCAGCTCGTCCTGAATCTTCTGCTGTTCCTGAGCCGACTTTGCTCCGCGAGCTGCCGCACCGAACTGTGCCATCATCTGTCGATATTCGAGATACGCGATCAGCGACGACTTGGGATTCTTCCGGGCAATGTCGCTGCGGAGTGCTGTCATGCGGCCGCGAGCCGACGCATCGCCCGCCTGCAGACTGGAAGCGAGGCCGTTGATGAGCTGCTGCTGCCAGGTTTCGGCGTCCGATCCGGAGCCCGCTTCCTGGGCGAGCTGTTCCAGAATTGTGTTGCGGCGGCTGAGGAATCCGACGATTGCTGTAGGTGTCGCGTCAGGAGTCGGCTGCTGCTGATCGAGTTTCTGCAGTTCACCGATGAGGCTCTGCATCCGCTCGGACAGTCCAACGGTTCCGGATCCTGTTCCGGGAACGGCCTGCCGCATCAGCACGCCTCCGGTCGCAATCGTCACGGTCTGCCCCTGAGCCGGCTGCGGAATCTGCGTCAGCTTCCAGACGTCGCCGACGAGCACCATTTCTCCGAGCGTCACGAAGCCGTGCTGGCTACCCGACTGCACGATCGCCATTGCGCCTTCGTAGACCTTCAGGTCAGAATTCGCCTTGCCCTCGTCAGCCGGGATCACGCCGGGCATGGCGGCATCGAACCGCTGCCAGGTGGACTGTTTGCCGAACGTGGTGCTTTGTGACAGCACGGTCTTCAGCGAGGCGTCTGGTTCGCGAACGTTCTGCAGCAGTTCGGCCGCGAGCTTGTCGTTAATGCCAAGCGACTCAATATCAGCCTGCGAGATAAGGATTGTTTCCAGTAACGCGGCATCTCCGCGAGCCAGCGCGAAAATGGCGACCCGCGACGCTTCCTCTGCCGAAAGCTGTTTCCATCTCTCAACAGTTCCATCGAGGATGTCGTCTTTTTCGTCGTCGTTGACGAGAGCCCAGCGAGAGCCTCCCGTGTTCAGCCAGCGAGCCTGGTCCGGCTTGTTGTTCTTGTTGGTGTCGAGGTCGCGATACACCTCGATTCCGTTCTTGAAGT
>JAPOLP010000847.1 GCA_029977045.1 Planctomycetota bacterium | reverse complement strand
CTTTGAATACTCTCGCTGGGATGGGTCGCAGGAGTTTACTCCGCAGTCGGCGGACAAGCTGTTTGATCAGCTCAGTGAGTACATGCTCGATTATGGCGAGTACGTGCTCGACAACCTGGAAGACCTGGCCGAGGAGCATCCCGACGTTGTCGACAAGCTGCTGCAGCGGGGGCTGGTCGAGCGGGATGAGAAGGGGCGGTTTCAGGTGACGCCCAAAGGCGTGCGGCGGGTTGAGAGTCGGGCGCTCGAGGAGCTGTTTAACGTCACTCGCAAAGACAGCGTCGGGAAGCATGACACCGAGTTTCGCGGTGCCGGTCAGACGGTGCATGAGGAATCGAAGCCGTACGAGTACGGTGATCCGATCTCGAATCTCAATGCACACGAAACACTGCGTAACGCGATGCTGCGGCAGGGCGGTGGGACTCCGGTTCGCATCGAGCACGAAGACCTGGTTGTTCACGACACCGAGTATCAGACGTCGTGTGCGACGGTCGTGCTGATCGACATGTCCGGCAGCATGAGCCGGTACGGCAAGTACGGCCAGGCGAAGAAGGTCGCGATGGCTCTGCAGGGGCTGGTGCGAGGCCGCTATCAGGGCGACTTCCTGCAGATTGTCGGCTTCTACAGCTACGCGAACGCGATGACCGAGCGGGAGCTGCTGTACTCGGCTCCGAAGGAAGTCAGCATCTTCGATCCGCGAGTGCATCTGCGGATCAACCTCGACCAGCCGCCGGGGTTCGTGCCCGAGCATTTCACGAATATCCATGTCGGGCTGCAGTTCGCTCGCCGCATTCTGCAGAAGCAGCCCGCCGCGAACCGGCAGATCATCACGATCACCGACGGCGAACCGACCGCTCATGTCGAGGGCCGCGATCTGCTGCTGATTTACCCGCCCGCCGAACGGACCGCGAAGATCACGCTGGCCGAGGTGAAGAAGTGCGCTCAAGCGGGAATCCATCTTTCGAGCTTTGCACTGATCGAGGACTATTTCTATCTCGGTCTGGTCAACTTCGTCGAACAGATGGCTCGCGTGTCCGGCGGAGTCGCGGCGTACTGCAATTCAAACGACCTGGGCAACATGGTGATTGACAGTTTCGCTCAGGGCCGGCGTCGGCGACGTTCAATGTGAGCGGATCGGGAACACTCACGACGGGTGGTGCGTTGCTGGCAGCTTTGCCGGGAAGTGTGTGCTGACGCGGTGTGCGGTTTCGCCGCGTTGAACTCACCGTAACTGCTGCAACCGGTCAGTTGTTTCCGGGACGAGCGAATCACGGGAGCTGGCCGTTAGATGCCTCCGGTCGCGGGCACGGTGCTTGCTTCGCACGCGACCGCCTCAACACCCCTGCGGGAAAGGAGCCCGACATGAAGACGTTTCGCCTGGCAGTTGCCACAGCCACCGGACTGGCGCTCGCCGCCTGTCTGCCTCAGTTCGCCTCGCAGCCCGATACGCAGATCAGTGCGAAGGAGCCGCAGGTCGTTCAACCGGAAAGTGCCCGCAAGGCCGACGGCGGAGTCGTCGCCATCCCGGCCAACGCGACACAGGAGAACCTGAAGCTGCGGACGAAGATGCACGTCAAGCTCGTCCTGTCGCAGTCCGTGCTCGAAGGGCTGGTCACGAAGAAGTTTGACCGCATCGAAACCGCCGCCGAGCAACTGATGCTGACGTCGCTCGACACACCAGCGGTGAAGGCGGGCGAGAACCGCGAGGACGAGGTTTACGACCACATGAAGGTCGAGTTCCTGCGTCTCGCCGGTCGCCTTGAACAGATGGCGAAGGACAAAAACCTGGAAGGCGCCGCGTTCGTCTACGACAAGCTGAACGCCACCTGCATCGCCTGCCACCAGTACCTGCGCGACGAACTGCCAAAGACGAAGACCGAGTAGCCAGATGGTGCGTCGAGACGCACCCTACTCAGATGCTGGTGTCTCAACGAGCACGTCTTCCGAATGCGGTTTCGGGACGTGGCACTGGGTGCAACGGGCTCTCTCGGGGTGTTTGCAGACGATCTCGGGACGGGCGGATGGGCCGCTGTGGCAGGCGTTGCAGTCGTTTCGCATGTTGAGCGCGTGCGGGATTGTTGGTGGTGCTGTCGCGTGCGCTTTCGAACCGTGTGTTCGTGTGAGCGTCAGGCTCTCGAACTCGCTGCCGACGAACTCTTCGTTCGTAAAGCGGAATGCGTGGCACTGCCGACAGCGAGATTCTTCGCTCATGCCTGGCGTCTTTGTGTGCGGGTTCGCCGGAGCGAATCCGAGCGGCGGTTTGAAGGAACCCTCGGCGGTGTGGCACGTCACGCACTGGCCTGTCAGTGGTGGATGAGGAATGACTGGCGGTGCTCCAACGAACTGACGCCGCTGTGAGCGGACAGCGTGTGACGTCGGAGACGCTTCGGCGTTCGACTCGCCCTGCCGGTTCAGCAGAACAACGACAGCGCCGATCGCGCCGACGACGCCCAGCGTGAACGGCAGCCAGCTTTTGCGGCGATCAACCGGTTGCGAGGCAGCGGTGTTTTCGGGTGTCTGCGTCATGGCTCACACCTTTTCCACTCGAACCGCACACTTCTTGTAGTCCGGTTCCTTGCTGATGCAGTCCATCGCGTCGAGTGTCAGGACGTTGGCCAGTCGGGCTTCATCGAAGAACGGAATGAAGACCGAACCGCGCGGCGGTTGTCCTCGTTCGTCGACTTTCGCTTTGAGTTCCACGGACCCACGCCTGCTGGAGACTCGCACCCGCTGGCCGTTCTCGACGCCCAGTTCGGCGGCGTCCGAGCGGCTGAGTTCGACATAGGCTTCCGGGACGGCCTGATGCAGTTCCTTGACACGGCGGGTCATCGAGCCGGTGTGCCAGTGTTCGAGGACTCGGCCCGTCGAGAGCCACAGCGGGTACTCGTCGTCGGGGACTTCCGCTGGCGGGTGATAAGGTCGCAGCCAGACGGCAGCTTTCTCGCCGTAGCCTTTCGCCTTGTAGAAGTGGACTCCGGATTCCTTCTTTACGAACGGGTCTTCACCGGCGAGGTAGCGGTACTTCGTTTCCTTGCCGTCGACGACCGGCCAGCGCAGGCCGCGAGCCTCCTTGAGCTGTTCGTAACTGGCCAGGTCCTTACCCGTGCCGAGACCGAACTTGCGGTACTCTTCGAACATCGCCTCGTGCCAGTTGTCCTCCGGCCACGGGAAGAGGTTCTCCATACCCATCCGCTTTGCAACTTCCATGATCTGCCAGGCGTCTTCTTTAGCCTCGCCCGGCGCGTCGACCATCTTGTTCCACTGCTGAGTGCGACGTTCGGTGTTGCCGAACACGCCTTCCCGTTCGACCCACGCGGCGGATGGCAGAATCAGATCGGCGACGGCGGTTGTCGGCGTCGG
>JAPOLP010000138.1 GCA_029977045.1 Planctomycetota bacterium | reverse complement strand
TGCCGGGGACGCGATTTTGTCACGCCGGACGACATCAAGGAAATCGCTCCCTGGGTACTGCGACACCGCATCCTGTTGAGGCCGGACGTCGAGATCGAAGGCACGGGTGTTGACACAGTTATCGCCGAGATCCTGGACAGCGTTGAGGGGCCGCGCTCATGACGCCGCGACCGCGTCTGCTGCTGCTCGCCGCGCTGGCTCTGCCGATTCTGATCGCTGGAGTCTGGACGCCACCGCTGCGCCAGGCGTCGATTCTGTTGAACGGCCTTCTGGTCGTGGTCGCGGTTGCTGATCGCTTTGGTTCTCCGTCGTTGAAGCACCTGCAGGTCGTGCGCGAAGTTTCGGACGTTCTCAGTGTGGGGGCGCGAAATCCCGTTGAGCTGCACGTCAGGAACAGAAACCGCAGCCGGGTTGATGTCGAAGTCCTCGACGAGCCGCCGCCAAACGGAACGACAACCGATTTGCCACTGAACCTGTCGCTCAAGCCAGGCCAGGAGCGGACCGGGCGATACCACTTTGAACCGTTCCGCCGAGGTCGTGCTGAGTTTCCCGCCGTCTATCTGCGCTCGGTCAGCTGGCTGGGATTGTGGGCGTTGATCGAACGTCGCGAACTGCCCACGCCCGTGCGGATTCTGCCCGACATTCGAGCGGTCTATCGTTACGAACTGATGGCCCGCCGCAACCGCCTGGAGGAACTCGGCCTGAAGCTGCATCGTTTACGAGGCCAGGGGAACGATTTCGAGCGGCTCCGCGATTATCGACGCGAGGACGACCCTCGACAGATCGACTGGAAGGCGACCGCCCGGCACCAGCGGCTGATCAGCCGCGAGTTCAATGTCGAACGCAATCAAAACGTGCTGGTAGCTGTCGACTGCGGTCGCTCGATGCTCAACGAATCCGACAACGTGTCGTATCTCGACCGGGCTCTCAACGCGTCGATTATGCTCAGCTATATCGCGCTCGGTCAGGGCGACAACGTCGGTTTCCTGGCGTTTTCCAGTCAGATCGAACGCTCGGTCAAACCGGTGCGAGGCAAGCCGGCAATCCAGACTGTGCTGCAGCAGTCCTTCGACCTGGACGCTCGCCGTGAGGCCTCCGATTACGTGCTGGCGGTCGAGCAGCTGACGCGGCGTTACCGCAAACGATCGCTGGTGATCCTGCTGACGCACGTCATTGACGAGCAGCATCTGGACGCGATCTGTCAGCCGCTGCAGGCCGTCCGATCGCCGCACCTGTTTCTCTGCGTCTTTCTGCGCGACCTCGGTCTGACAAGGCTCGCGACACGGCAGCCGGAGTCGGACCTTGATGCGTTTCAAACGGCAGCCGCCGCCGAACTGCTGACCGCGATCGAGCGCAAGACCGCGACTCTGCGCGAGCACGGCATCCTGACTCTCAGCTCACTGCCCGACGGCCTGACCACCGACGTCATCAACGGCTACCTCGACGTCAAAGCCCGCCACCTGATGTGACGTGTTGCTTCCGGGCGTGCAGGAACCCCCAAAGGTTCATCGCTACCGGGGCTTCGTGTGCCTGTTGAGAAATGCCCAGAGTTGCGGGTTGTTGCTACGAGACCACTCGTGACCGAGACCGGGAACAGTCACAAGTTCGCAGTCGAAGTCGGCTTGCCTGTACTGCTCCGCGTTGAGCTGCATTTCGTCGACAATCGAATCATCCGCCCCAGCGATCAGCAGAATTGGGAAGCGTCGACTCATTTCGTCAATCTCAATGGGCGATGGCCCTGAGTGTGCGACAACGGCCGCAACGTTCTCACGATGCGCAGCCAACAGTTGAACGAACGACGCTCCATTGGACATTCCGGCGAGATAAATGCGCTCGGAATCGATCTCGAACTTCTGCTCGAGGTGCGACAGCAACGCGTCGAAAAACGTCACGTCTGGGTTCGCTTCAACAGGAGACGACTCAGACACGTGACTCGCCCATGAAAACCTGCGAGTAGCGGGGTAGACAAGCAGAAAACCGTTCTCTGCAGCAGTCCTGTCCAGGTCCGAATATTCCGCCATCGAGTCGGTCGAATCTCCCACCCCGTGGAACGCGAACAGGACAGGCATCAGTCCTGTTGCCTGCTCGGACGGCACCACAACCCGGAATTCCCGATCAAGGTCACCGACACGGATCGTCTCGCGAGGAAAAACATCCGCGTTGATGGCTTCTTTCGTCGGCGGGCGTTGAAAGAACAGAACACTTCCCATTCCCAACGTCGCAGCGATCAGCCAGACGCGTTGTCGATACAAAGGAGGGATTCCGTCGCTGGCCATGAGAATCTTACACCGTTGAAAGACACTGTTGACTGCTTTGGCAGCGATGAAGGTAGCCGACTTGCATAGCAACCGTGAGACCTGCGCAAAGAAAAACTCCTGCCGGACGTTCGAGATGCCGTCAGGCAGGAGCTTCTGATTGTTGCTCGCGATAAAGACGGCCTTACCGCCGACGTCATCAACAGTTACCTCGACGTCAAGGCCCGCCACCTGATGTGACGGGCCATTTGACGTCAGGTCGTACTTCGCGTGCTACTCGTCAGAGCAGTTGCAGGCGACGGCCTGTTCGATGACGGCGATGCACACGGGCAGGCCGTTGCACTGGAAGGTGCGGAACAGGCTGCAGGGCTTCTGGTCGGTGGCTGCGACGTCGACGCTGGGCAAAGTGAGATCGCAGTCACAGTCGACGATTCCCTTGGCGCTTCCGCCGATGACGTTGGCGACTTCGCCGAGCGCATCGCGGACGTCGTCATCGGTCAGCTCGCCATCGCTCAGTTTGAACATCACGCAGGCGATCTGGCGCGCGAGTTCTTCGGGAGCGCGAACGAGAATCTCTGCGGACCAGCAACCGCGGACCGAGATGTGTGCTTCGAGCTGCGTTCCGGAATCCGAACAGCCTGTCGGGCATTCGTCTTCAAACGGCAGGCCGAGCATCGTGTCGAACAGTGATCGCGCGATCTCGGTCAGGTCGCCGGGGCGAACGCGGCAGAGTTCAGCGGTTTGCGTGTCGGTAGCAAATGGTTCCATCGATTTCCTCACGTTCCAGCGGAAGGCCCAGACCAATGACGGTCTCTGCAGAGCCGATAAAGAGATAACCATTCGGACGCAGCAGACGCAGAGCCCGACTCAGGATTTCCGCCTTCGTCTTCTGATCGAAGTAGATCAGCACGTTGCGGATGAAGATCACGTCGAACTGCGTGGTCAGCGGCCACGCGGTTGTCAGATTGAGCTTCTGGAAGTCGATCAGGTTTTGCAGCTCCTGCTTTGTTGTCCAGACGCTGCCACTGCGATCGAAAAAGCGAACCAGGTTACGGGCCGGCAGGCCGCGGTTGACTTCGAGTTGCGAGTACTGGCCGCTGCGGCACTTGTCGAGCATCTTCTCCGAGATGTCGGTCGCCAGAATGCGAACGTTCCAGTCGCTGAGTGTCGGGAAGTGCTCGCGGATCACCATCGCCAGGGTATACGGCTCCTGGCCGCTGGATGACGCGGCACACCAGATTTTCAGATCGCGCCGTGCCGCGTTCTCCTTCATAATGTCCGGGATGATTCTCGAACGCAGAGCGTTGAATGGATGCACGTCGCGGAAGAAGCTCGTTTCGTTGACCGTCACGGCCTGAGCGACCTGGTCGGACAGACGCGGTGATCTCGAACGTTTCAGTTCCGCGATCAGTTGCTCGACGTTGGCCAATCCGGCGTTCTTCGCGATGGGAGCCAGCCGGGACTCGATCAGATCGCTCTGGCCGGTCCGGAGGATATTACCGGACTGTTTGACAACCAGGTCGCGGACGAAGTCGATGTCGGTAACTGTCAAAGGCATGGGGAAGTCCTGCTGGCCCGCAGAGTATTGTTTGGTGTGGATTGCGAACGATTTGTGCTGGCGGTTGCTGGTTAAGTGCTGTGAGCGACGGCTGGCTGGCCGACAGCCGCGGGACGAACTCGATTCGTGATTTCAAAGCCGATCTGATCGATCGGGTACACGGCGTCGGCCAGGCCCGCTTCTTCGACGACGCGCGGCATGCCCCAGACGGCACACGTTGCTTCGTCCTGGACGATGACTCGACCGCCGAGATCCTGCAGAGCCTCAGCTCCGGCCAGGCCATCCTTACCCATCCCGGTGAGCACGACCCCCAGGGCGGCGTCACCAAAGCACTTGGCAACTGTTCGGAACAGCGGGTCGGCTGCGGGACGAACTGCGTTTTCCGGCGGATCCTGATTCACTTTCAGGCGGAGTTGTGTTCCGACGCGGGCGATCTCCATGTGGAAATCGCCGGGAGCAATCCAGACTTCGCCAGGCTTAACGACGGCATCATGGAAGCCTTCCCGCACATGCAGCCGGCAGCTGGCATTGAGCCGCTCCGCCAGTTGAGCGGTAAACACTCGAGGCATGTGCTGGACAATAACCACGGGAACCGGGAAGTCGGCAGGCAGGCGAGTCAGCACGGCGTTAAGTGCCTTCGGACCACCTGTTGAGGACGCGATGGCCACGATCTGTGCCGGCTTCTGTCGTCGCGTGGAACCGCGTTCTCTCTTTTTCGGTGCTTCCTTCTTTTCGATCCGGGGAGCCGGAGTTCGTCGTTCCGACCGAGCGGGCGGTTTTGAAATCGGCTGCCGGGCGGGTGTACGAGGAGCGGGGCGACGCGTCTGGATTGACGGCGTACGAGTGCCCGGCTTTGAGGGCGGTGTTTCGTTTGTGGCTGCCGGAGTCGCAGGTGGCGTCGCGGTCGTTGCTGGCTGTTCCGAGGGCTGCGGGGCCGGAATGCGAATCTGCTGTGTCAGACACCGAACCTTTGCGATTAGATCACGGCGAACAGCATCCACTGCGTCCGAAACCTGAACCTGGCCAGTCGGTTTGGTGGCGAAGTCATTCGCCCCGGCGATCAGTGCTTCAAACGTCGCGTCGGCCCCTTTGGATGTCAGCGAGCTGAACATCACGATGGGCAGCGTTCGAGTTCGCCGACGGATCGCACGGACGGTTTCGATTCCGTTCAACACGGGCATTTCGACATCCACGATGATGATGTCAGGCCGCGCCGCATCAAGATGATCGATGGCATCGCGGCCATGCTCTGCCTGATAGACGATGTGCAGATCGTCCTCGAACGTCAGCACCTTCGTCAGGATGCTCCGCATGACAGCGGAGTCATCGCAGATCATGACTCTGGTTTTGTTAGACATGATGTGTTGTCCAGAAGCAGTTAAAGGAGTACGCCGCAGCTGTCGTCAGATGGCACGAAGTCAGGTTGGCCCGGTGACATGGAAGAAGCAGTCATGCGTGCGAACACGCCTGCCTGATTCATGCCCCGACTGGTCAGCTGGCAACGCACGCCTTCACACCAATCAGGTTCAGCTTTTCCACCAGGATGTCCGGGGTGAACGGCTTCATGACGAACTCGTCGACGCCAGCCATCAGAGCCCGAGCCATGCGTGCAGGCTCCGATTCCGTGGTGACCATCACGAGGGCCAGTCGTTCGAATTCCGGTTTCGCCCGGACAGCTTCGACGAATTCCAGCCCGTTCATTTCGGGCATGTTCCAGTCGACCAGCACCAGCCCGATGTCATCGGATGCGAACAGCACATCCAGGCCTTCCTGGCCGTTTCCGGCTTCGAGCACGTCGAAACCCAGACCTGTCACGATCTGCTTCAGAATCCGGCGCATCGCGCGGGAGTCGTCGATAATCAGTGCATTCATTGAGATTGCCTCGGTATCAGTTTCTGTTGTGAAGGGGAGCTTCAGGGGACAAGGCAGGCGGCCAGCCGTGACAGCGAATCATGCCGCGTTCATCACGGATGGCCGTTTTCCACCTTACTGCGTTGGCCGGATCAGAATTCGGAGGCTCCTGATTCGACCGTTTCAGTCTGCTCCACACTGCCCAGCAGGCCGCGGAGGTCAGCAACCATTTCTGCAATCTGCAGAACCGAATCCAGGCTGCCCTGAACCTGTTCTGCGGTGTACTTCGAGTTGCGGGACACGCTGTCGACCTGGTCGCTCATGCTGCGACCGGCTGAAGCCACTTCGCCAATGCTGTGGCTCATTTCAGTGGTCGTCGCACTCTGTTCTTCAACAGCACCGGCGATCGCCTGCTGAGCTTCGGCGACCTGGGTGATGATGTCGCTGATCCGCTGCACGGCTTCGGTTGCCGCTTCGCTGTCAGCCTGGATCGCCTTGATGGCTTCCGTGATCTGGTTGGTCGAGGTGCTGGTTTCGTTCGCCAGTTCCTTGACCTCGTTGGCGACAACTGCGAATCCCTTGCCGGCTTCACCAGCCCGAGCTGCTTCGATCGTCGCGTTCAGGGCGAGCAGGTTGGTCTGCTCGGCCAGCGAGTTGATGACGTCGATGACGGCACCGATCGACGCACTGCTTTCGCCCAGGCGGGCGATTGCTGCGTTTGCAGCTTCCGCTTCAGCGACAGCGTTCTCGGCAATGCCTGCGGCGTTGCTCGCGTTGCCGGCGATTTCGCGAATGCTTTCGCCCAGCTGATCCGAAGCGGAAGCCAGCGATTCGACGTTGGCCGAAACCTCCGTCACGGCAGACGCCATGGCGAACGATTCGTTTGAGGTCGACTGAGCCGACTCGTCCAGTTCGCGGCTGCTGCTCTGCAGCTTCGTCGTCGCGCCGCTGATTTTGCGAGCCGATGCGGCGATACGTCGGGTCACGGTTCGCACAACAAGAACAGTCAGCACGCCGGTCCCAACAAGGGCGATGACGGCAAGAATACCGCTCTTCCAGACGCCAGCGGCGACGGCAGCGTCGGCTTCGTCCAGCGAGTGGACAACTTCAAAGGCACCATGCATTTCGCCGGCACGCCAGTTTTCCATCTTGTGGCCGGTGATGTCCGTGCCGTCGGCGTTGCCCCAGAGTTCAATGGAGTTCTTGGGATCACCGTGACAGGCCAGACACGACTCAGACAGACGCACGGTTCGGAAGTAGTGCACCGTGTTGGTCTTGTCGTCGATCGTGTAGTACTCGTCGTCGTTCGTTTCCCGAAGGTGACGCAGTGCTTCGCCTTCAATCGCGTTCGCTGCGTTCTTGGGATTACGAGGCTCCAGTGCCGGAACGCGGAACTGATAACCGCCTTCTTCGGCTTTCTTCATCGCCGTGTTCCAGGCGGTGACGACAGGAACGGATGCGAGAGCGGTTTCGCTCTGGCCGTTATTCATCCACTCCTTGATTCGTTCGTGGGTGACGACGCCGGTCTCCCACTCGGTCTGCTTCTGCTCACGAGCCGATTCCACGGCCAGACAGATCGACCGTGCTTTTTCGACGGCCGATGTAACGGCCTGCTCTCGCGAGTTGCTTGCATTCATCCAGAGCAGACCGGCAATCAGCAGGCCTGGCAGGATGACGCCCACGCTGAACACGCGGGCCTGCAGGGACATACGACTGAAGAATTTCATCTGGAACGCCTCCGTAAGGTGGAAATGGCACTGCTGCAGTGCCAGGTGTGGTGGAGTTGGCTGCAGACATCACAGCCATCGGCTGCGGTCGTCACAGCCAGTCAGTGCAGTCGGAACAGTGTCGAGGGCCGTCAGGCGGCCTGATCGATCACGCGGTCGGTATCAAGAATCAGCAGCAGGCGGTCTTCCAGTTTGAAGGCTCCGCGAATCAGCTCGCGGGGAACGCCCTGCAGTGTTTCCGGTGGTGGCTCGAACGTGTCGAGGTCCGTGTCGAGTACGTCGCCGATGCGGTCGACGAGCAGGCTGACTGCTCCGTCGCTGCGCCGGACGACAACGTTGGTTGGCTGGAAGCCCTCTTCCGCGTCGGGGATTCCCAGACGCTTGCGGAGATCAAGGGCCGTGACGATCTGGCCGCGGAGGTTCATCAGGCCGCGGATGACATTCGGCGCCAGCGGCACCGAGGTCATCTGCTGGTAGCGGATTACTTCCTGGACCTGTGAGACTTCGATGCCCAGATAAAGATCATCAAGGTGAAACGTGCAGTAGGACGTCGCAGGAGTCATGTTGAGCTTCCTGTGGAGAAACTGAGGTTGAGAAAACGCCGGAGTCAGATTCGCTGTGAGATCACGCGAAGACTTGTGGCATCGTTGAGCGAACGAACTCTTCGAGATCGAGCAGTTCGGTGACGCGGCCCGAAATCACATGGCTGCCTGGCACCAGGCCGTCGCTGTCGTCAGTCAGGGTGTGCTGGACGATGTCGATCACACGACCGACGACGATTCCCACGCTCTGCTCACGCGACGTGAACACGACGACCGGAACGCGGCCCGATTCGCTGCCGGTATCCATGCCATAGCCGGATGTCTGCAGATGAATCAGCGGCATGATGTGGCCGCGGTACTGAACGACTTCCGAATGTCCGGAACGTTCGATGTCTGTCTGTTTGAATTCCTCAAGCCGCGCGACGGCCGACAGGCGAACCGCGACCGGCGAACCATCGCCCGGATCGACGACCAGCAGCGGCTCGGTCGTTGCGGCAGCTTCGCCAGACAGCTTGCCACCGCTGCCTCGCAGCGCCTGATCGTGGAGTTCCGAAAGGATCGAGCCACGCTGAGCAATCCCGAGAACGTCGAGGATCAAAGCGACCGAACCGTCGCCCATGATCGTTGACCCTGCGTAGGCGGCGATCCCTTTCAGGTGTCCGCCCAACGGCTTGACGACGATTTCCTGAGTGTCCGTGACAGCGTCGACCACCAGGCCGAAATGACGATCCTCGGCCTGCAGCACGACGATGTTCACCGTCTGGTTGTGTTCGTTCCGAGCCCGCTTGCCGCGGAGTCCCAGCTGTTCGTCGAGGTAAACCAACGGCAGCAGGTTGCCTCGCAGGCGGTACACCGGAGCGTCGTGAATGAATTCGATTTCGCTTTTGACGCGCGACGCTTCCAGACGCACCAGTTCCAGCAGGCTGACCTGCGGAATCGCGTACTGGCCACCGGCGGACTGCACAACCAGAGCGGGAACGATGGCCAGCGTCAGCGGAATCTTGATTCGCAGCGTCGTGCCCTGGCCGGGGAGGCTGTGAATCTCCAGCGTGCCGCTGATGCGTTCGATGTTCGTTTTGACGACGTCCATGCCGACGCCGCGACCGGACACGTTCGTGACCTTCTGGGCCGTCGAGAATCCGGGCAGCAGAATCAGGTTCGTCGCTTCGCGGTCACTCATGGACGCAGCCTGCTCGGCAGTGATCAGGCCTTTTTCGATGCCCTTCTGCCGAACGCGGTCGACGTTGATGCCGCCACCGTCATCAATGATTTCGATGTTGACCTGGCCGCTTTCATGGAACGCTCGCAGGCACAGTGTGCCTTCCGCCGGCTTGCCATTGGCGACGCGTTCTTCCGGACTTTCGATTCCGTGATCGACCGAGTTGCGGACGATGTGCGTCAGCGGATCCTTGATTGCTTCCAGGATGGTCTTGTCGAGTTCCGTCTCCTCGCCTTCCATCCGGACTTCGACTTTTTTGCCGCAGGATGCCGACAGGTCTCGAACGACGCGTGGCAGCTTGTTCCAGGCATTCTTGATCGGCTGCATGCGCGTCTTCATGACGCCTTCCTGCAGCTCGGTCGTGATCAGATTCAGCCGCTGCGAAGCCGCGGCCAGAGTCACGTCAGCGGACTCACCGGTGAACTGCAGAATCTGGTTGCGAGCCAGAACCAGTTCGCCAACCAGGTTCATCAGCCGATCCAGCAGGTCGACATCAATTCGCACGGACTGATCAGCGATCGACGACGACTTTGGCGAGTCGGATGCGGCAGCTTCCTTGCTCCCACGTGCTGTTTCCGTCTTTTGAGGAGCGGCTTGCGTTTGAGTTACTTCGGCAGCGACTGTCGGAGCTTCGTCCACGGCTTCGAGTAAAGAAGTGTCTTCAGCGTCATCGTCGGCGACGTCAACTTCGCTTGTCGTTTCGGTCTGCGCCGTTTTCCTGCCGGAATCGCGGCGTGTCGCCTTGATCTTCTGGCCTGACGTTCCCGCAGCTTCAGCGTTGGTTGCATCAGTGGCGACAGCTTCGGCAATGGACTCCAGCGTGCTGACGACGTCAGAAAGCTCCTCGTCACTCAGACTGGTGCCTTCCAGTGTCTTGCCGGAAGCCGCAGCCGTTTCCTTTTCAAGCAGTTGCTCAAGCCGCACGACAAGTGCGTCGTACTCGCCGTCGCCTTCACCCTCGCCCACTTCGATGTGGCTGAGGATCTCGCGGATCGCATCAACCATCGCCAGCAGGCCGTCAGCGATGTC
>JAPOLP010000920.1 GCA_029977045.1 Planctomycetota bacterium | reverse complement strand
TTTGCCCGGCATCATTGGCCAGAGATTTCGCCGGGCGGGCTGGCGTCACAGGAACAACGGCATGGCTTAAAGTAGCGGTCTCGCTCCGCCGAGATGAGCCGTCCGCTTCTTCGGCCCGCTTGTGAATCGCGAAGTAGTGACGCAGAGAGCTGTCTCCGCGCCGGAACGTCATTGGAAAAAGCAACGCGTTCCTCGACGTCGGCTCATCTCGGCGGAGCGATGTGGCTACTATGCTGCTGCCAACCGCTTTCTGTGGCGGCTCCCATTTGAGCCAGACTGAGACTCTCGAAATACGACCATGGTCACAGCCCGCCTGTTCTCGACTTTTCAGCTAACCGCCTTCGCCACGCTGGGCCTGCTGCTTGGCACGTCACCAGTTGCCGCGCAGAGTGCCGCGCTCAAACGTTTCTTTACCGAGTACTGCAACGAGTGCCACAGCGGTGAGACGCCGGATGGCGGGCTGAGTCTGGAACCTTTGTCGGCGAATCTCAGCGAGCCCGCTGTCTTCGCCAAGTGGGAGCGAGTCTACGATCGCGTCACGTCCGGTGAAATGCCACCGAAGGATTCCGAACAACCTGCGGAGGAACTTCGAGACGACGTCATTCAGTCGCTCCGCGACGCACTCGTCAAGGGGCATCAGGTCTCGAAAGGGACCGTGCTGCGGCGGCTGAACCGGCGCGAGTATGAGAACACGCTCAACGATCTGTTCGGGACGAATCGTGACCTCGCCAGCCGGCTGCCGGCGGACGGGCGGTCGCACGAGTTCGACAACGTAGGCGCGTCACTGAGCATCTCGATGGTGCAGTTGCGGCAGTACATGCAGTGCGCTGAGGACGTACTCGACGAAGCGATCGTCAAGTCGATTGCCCCACCGGAAAGCACGGTCGTGCGAGCCAGCTACGCAGACACGCGCGGCGTCGAGCAGTTTCTCGACAAGGTCTGGCTGAAGCTCCCTGACGGGGCCGTCGTTTTTTACAAGGCGTTAGGCTACCCGTCCGGGATGCTCCGCGAGGCAAATGTCCGAACCGACGGCTGGTACAGAATCCGCGTGACCGGCTACGCGCATCAGTCGGACAAGCCGATCACGTTTTCGATTGGCGGAACGACATTCGCGGCGGGAGCAGAGAAGCCAACGTTCGGTTACTTTTCGATGCCGGCTGGTAAGCCGACGACCGTCGAAGTGCTTGCCTGGATGCCGGCCAGGTACATGGTCGATGTGACGCCGTACGGGTTGACCGATCGTGACAACGAAATCCGGAAGAACGGCGTCCGCGACTACAAAGGTCCCGGCCTCGCCGTCCAGCACGTTGAAGTGGAAGGTCCAATCACGAAGGAGTTCCCGACTCATGGTCACAAGCTGGTCTTCGACGGCCTGCAGCGCGACGAGGTTCTGCCGCGAAATCCGAACGACCGCAGGAAGCCGTGGTACGTGCCGAAGTTCGAGATCGTCACGGATGCCCCAGATCGAGACGCCGAACAGGCGCTCGTTCGAGTCGCCAGTCGCGCGTTTCGCCGACCGGTGACAGCAGCGGACGTCGCGCCGTATCTCGAACTGTTCAATGCCGAGCGGCAGAAGAATTCGACGTTCGAGGAGGCGCTGCGAACGGCGGTGACTGCGATTCTCTGTGCTCCGGACTTTCTCTACCTGAAAGAGAATGCAGGAACGCTCGATGACTACGCGCTGGCGGCGCGGCTGTCGTACTTCCTGACGCGGTCGCTGCCCGACGACGAACTTCTCAAGGCCGCCGAGTCAGGCCGGCTGGCGAGTGATCGCGAGGTCCTGCTCGCTCAGGCCGAACGACTGCTCAAGCACCCGCACTCGGAGCGGTTTATCGAGGACTTCACCGACGCATGGCTGAACCTGCGCGAGATCGAGTTCACGAATCCCGACCGGCAGTTGTTCCCCGAGTTCGATCAGTTCCTGCAGTTCTCGATGGTCGACGAAACGCGGTCGTTTTTCCGTGAGTTGCTCGATCGCAACCTGAGCGTCGTCAACGTTGTGAAGTCGGACTTCGCGATGCTCAACAGTCGGCTCGCTGATCACTACGGAATCGAAGGCGTCATCGGCCCGAAACTGAGACCGGTCAGCCTGTCGTCCGACAGCGTCCGCGGCGGATTTCTCAGCCAGGCCAGCGTGCTGAAGGTCTCGGCCAATGGGACGAACACGTCGCCGGTCGTGCGCGGCATCTGGGTCATGGAACGCATCCTCGGCGAGACACCGCCACCGCCGCCCGCTGGAGTCCCCGGCGTCGAGCCCGACATTCGAGGTGCCTCGACGTTACGCGAGTTGCTCGACAAGCACCGTGACGTCGACAGTTGCCGCGCCTGCCATCAGCTCATCGATCCACCAGGCTTCGCCCTCGAAAGCTTCAACCCGATCGGCGGCTGGCGAGACCGATACCGCAGCCTGGGCGAAGGCGACCGTATCGAAACCGAAGTCAACGGCCAGCGAGTCCGCTACCGCCTCGGCCCCCCGGTCGACGCCACCGGCGCTCTTCTGGACGGTCGCGAGTTTGACGGTTTCCGAGACTTCCGCGACCTGATCGCTGCCGACCGTGACACGCTGACAAGAAGCCTCATGACCAAGCTGCTGACGTTCGCGACGGGCCGGGAAATGGGTTTCTCCGACCGGGAAGAGATCGCTCGCCTGGTCGGCGAGTCCTCAAAAACCAATCACGGCATTCGCGACCTGATTCACCTGGTCGTGACCAGCGAGGTCTTCAGGTCGAAGTAGTCAGGTTTCCGCTCAGAAGAGCTTACCCTGTTCGGGATTTTCCGGCGGTTCGAGGCCGAGGTGTTCTAAACCTGCGGCGGTGATCATGCGGCCTCGGGGAGTGCGCTGGATGAGGCCCAACCGAAGCAGGAACGGTTCGATTTCGTCTTCGAGCGTGTCGGCGGGGATGTTCAGGCTGTGGCCGATGGACTGCAGGCCGGCGGGGCCTCCGGCGAAGATGCGGACAAGTGTTTCCAGGTACTTGCGGTCGAGTTGCTCCAGGCCGAGATGATCGACCTCCTGCATCGAGAGTGCCTGTAGTGCG
>JAPOLP010000374.1 GCA_029977045.1 Planctomycetota bacterium | reverse complement strand
GGCGGTGCTGGGTTCGATCGGCGGCTACGCCGTGACCGCCGCGATCCGGCGTCGCTTCAAATGTCGCATTCGAGGCACCGTGATAGGCTCGGTCATCGCCGCGTGGCTCAGCGTGATGGCCGCCGCCGCGCTGTTCTGTGTCGAGTTCCGGCTCTCGCACGATCCCGGCGAGTTCAGCTTCCGGAACATCTTCACGCTGATGGTCTCGTTCCACGCGCTGATTGGCATTGGCGAGGCACTGATCACCGCCGTCGTCGTCAACGTCGTCCTGCATCATCGACCGGATCTGGTCTTCGGGCTGCGAACTGAGGCGTCTCAGGCGCGACCTCTGCCGCAGTTCCTGGGAGCCGGCCTGATCGTCGCTCTGGCGGTTGCTGCGTTTGCGTCTCCGTTTGCGTCCGAGTTCTCCGACGGCCTGGAAGCCGTGGCGGAAGAAGAATCAGTCACCGCTTCCGAGGACGGGATCGCCGGCGTCTTCGCCGACTACGACGCCATTCCGCTGGGCGACTGGCAGAGCCTGTCGGTCTCGGCAGCGGGAGTTGTTGGCGTGCTGTCGATCTTCGCTCTGTCGCTGCTGATGACGCGTGGCCTGAGCCGCCAGCCGACGACGCAACTGGCGGGGGCGGCGCCGCGTGAGTGACTTCTGGGACCGCTCCGGTCGCTCGGTCTCGCCGTGCCCCCGCCTGCCGCCGCTGCTGAAGATCGGGCTGGCTCTGGCCGTGATCATCGCCGGCGTCGCGATCCCGTTTGAGAACTGGCCGGCGTTCGGAGTGCTCGGCTGCGTCGTCTTCACCGGCCACAGCATCGCCGGCATCCCGCTGCGTTACCTGCTGAAGCGGCTGTTCATTTTCCTGCCGTTCATCGGAGCGATGGCGATCTCACTGCCGCTCTCACAGGGCTTCACGCACGGCTGGGAGCTGATGCTGACGATCGTCTGCCGAGGCACGATCGCGTTTCTGACCAGCCTGTGGCTGATCAACGTGATGCCCTTCGCCCAGCTCCTGGTAACACTCCGCCGTCTGCGTGTCCCGGCGGTCTTCGTCGCGATTCTGGCCTTCATGAACCGGTACGTGTTCGTCGTCTGGGACGAACTCGACCGCCTGCGCACCGCCCGCAAAGCCCGCAGCATGGGCCGCACCAGCCTGCTGTTCCGCTGGAAGTCCCTGGCCGCGATGCTCGGCACTCTGTTGATTCGTAGCCTGACCCGAGCCGAACGAATCCACGGCGCCATGCTCTCCCGAGGCTGGACCGGCGAAGTCCACTGGTTAGACGACAAATAGCGAGCTGACTCGACCGACGCGACTCGCCTTCATTCCGGTCGACGACCGTGGCAGTTCTTCATCAACAAGCAGCGGCGTGGGCAACCGCCCAACAGAGTGAACACTCGCTGCTGGCGCGGGCGATATTTGTATATCCCGCAATTGTACGCACTCACAGTTGACGCCTGCTTTAGACCCGGACATAAACCGCCATCCCGGGTCTTATCCGGGATCTTCACTGGATACAGACAAGTTCGCCAACAGAGAGACCGCGATGGAACCATCACTTCGCCAATGGCTGACCGAGCGCGACGAACGTGCCATTGACGAAGCCTTCTTCGAGAATAAATGTCCGCATTTCTTTGCCGCGGGGTGGCACAGGTTGCTTGCAACCTGTGTGCGGAGCACAAGAGGCAACTTGGCCACGTCGGATCTATGCGGCCTCGTGCCGCTTCGCGGCCCATGTTTGCGAGCAAACAGGGCTACCCTCTGCTGCTGAAACGCTTCGCGAGTGTTCGAACGGAATGAATTCCGTTCTACGACATCAGCTCAGGAAATCGCGCGGCGGTGGGTGGATTCGTAGACGATATTGCCGTCGACATCGCGGAGCTGGAAGGCAATTTCGCTTTCGACTCCCTTGGGCCGAAGTTCGACGCTCAGGAAGCCGCCTTTGACTCGGTGGAAACGGTGGTAGTCCTTGTTTTCGCCCGGAGTGCCGCCCGCGTGTGAGTTGCTCGCGGCGCCGACGCTGAATTCCTGCGTGCCGCTTTCGGGATGCACCGAGTGGTACTGCCAGTGCCGGTCTCCGCAGACGACGAAGAAGTTGTCCGGCACGTGCTCTTTCAGCCAGTTCCGGATCTCGTCGCCTTCGTGAGCGAAGCCGGCGTTCGAGTGGTTGTCGTTCTTTCCCTTTCGATCCGGACCGACCAGCGGCGTCGGACTGACGAGAACTTTCCAGGTGGCATCACTCTCGGCGACCGTGCGTTTGAACCAGGCCTTCTGTTCGGCGCCCCAGATTGTCTTGTCCGGACCGTCCGGCATCCGATTGGGAGAGCGGAAGTCGCGACCGTCGCTGAACCAGATCTGCAGATCGCGTCCCCAGCGGAAGGTGCGGTAGGGCTGCGGGCCGATCGGTGCCTGCTCGCGGAAGATTTCGAGCCCCTCGTCCCAGGACAGCTCTCCGGCTTTCATCCCCGGCCAGGAATCATTGGTCAGCGTGTCGTGGTCGTCTTTCAGCCAGTAGCTCGACGAGTTCCGCAGCATCGCGATCAGACGCGGCAGGCTGAACATCCTCTCCCAGTGCAGCCGGGCCAGCCTCGGAGTCACGGCCCGAGGCTCGTTGCTGTCGTAGTAGACCAGGTCTCCGGTCAGCGTGACGAACTTCGGTTCCAGAGCCAGCATCGACGGATAGATGGGATGCCCGTCAACGTGGTCGCGGTCCGGGTATCCCTGGCACGTCATCACACAGAAGCGGAAGTCGCTCGGCGTTGCCGCAGCTGGAGCTGTGAAGAACCGGCCTCGAAACTCGCTGCGTACCGGACCGGCGGCGGACTCTGTCGCCTCGCTCACATAGTGGTACTCGCTGCCCGGCTTCAGTCCCGAGAGCGCGAACTGGTGGATGAAATCGCGAGCTTCGCTGACCTCGGCCCAGTCCGTGGCGATGGCGTCGCTGAGGTCTTCTTTCAGGCTGTAACGCAGTCGCACCAGACCAGCCATGCCGGGGCAGGCACCTTCGATCTCGGAGACCGGGACGGTGACCTTAAGCGGGTTCTTCCGGTTGACTCGACCCGGATAAACGACACCGTCGTTGTTTCGCTGCGGATGCCGCGTCAGCCGCGTCCAGATGATCGCCGAATCCGCCGTCGCTTCGCCGACTCGAGTCCCCTCAGCCTGATGCGGCCCCGGCCCGTTCGCCGCTTTACCTTCACCAGATTTCGCGCCGTCCGCCGCCTGGGCCAGTTGCGGCAAAGCGAGCGCTGCCGCCGATGCACTGCCAATAAAACTCCGCCGCGTGATCGAGTTCCGGTTGGTCATTGCAGCCTCGGTCAGAGTGAGAAGTGAGTACGAGCCCCGCGAGATGGCAGAGATTGTTTCGGACGGCGTCGGGAAATCCCAGAGTGCCAGACGATGCCGACGCTGGCTCCGCCAGGCTGGGCAATCCAGAGGGCGGCGGTCTATCGTACTGCCCGTCGGCAGCCTCGAACGGCGGTCGGCTTGATCGTTCTGATTGACTACCTTTTCTGGAGACACCAACGATGAAGATCAGCCTTCGTTTTGCCGGCTCGGCGGCGGCTCTGGCTCTTGTCCTTGCTCTCGGCCACGCGGCTGCGGATGAGTATCTCAACGGAATTGAATGGAAAGAGCCGCCGATCGTGACGCCGGGCACGAACGGCAGCGCTCCCAGTGACGCCGTCGTCCTGTTCGACGGCAAGGACCTGTCCGCGTGGAATGGCGCCGACAAATGGAAGATCGAGGACGGCGCGATGATCGCTGGCAAGGGCGACATTCGTACGAAGGAAGGCTTCGGCGATTGTCAATTGCACATCGAGTGGTCTTCGCCGGTTCCAGCGACCGGCAGCGGACAGGGACGCGGCAACAGCGGCATTTTTCTGATGGACAACTACGAGCTGCAGGTGCTCGACTCGTACGAGAACACGACGTACTTCGACGGTCAGGCCGGAGCGATCTACAAGCAGACTCCGCCGCAGGTCAACGCGATGCGTCCACCGGGCGAGTGGAATGTGTACGACGTCATCTGGACGGCTCCGCGGTTCAACGAAGACGGCTCGCTGCAGTCGCCGGCCTACATCACTGTCCTACATAACGGCGTGCTGATTCAGAACCACTTCGAGCTCAAGGGTGACACGCCGTTCGTCCGCCCACCGCAGTACAGCAAACACGCCGACCGCCTGCCGATCCGTCTGCAGGACCACGGCAACCCGACGCGCTTCCGCAACATCTGGATCCGCGAAATCGGCGCCGACAAGGGCGAGCAGGTTCGCGCCCCGTTCCTGCGCGACGGCAAGGGCAACGAGAAGCCGATCGAGTAGTCCGACCTGCCATTCCTGACTGACCAGCGACACGCCGCGAGCGGACTTTCGACAGCCCGTTCGCGGCTCGCTGTTTGTCAGGAGCCGACGGTAGAGTCGTCGCCAGCCACAGGCAGGTTTTTCCAAAACCTGCAGATGCGCAAGAACAGCCCATGTCCGCGTTGAACGCTCCGCCGGAGTGCCATCGCCGAACGCCGTGAAACACGCGGTGGGGTATCCCCGCGTCGACGGCCAGCTTCAAGCCGACTGCCAGCACTGACGAACTTCCGGTTTCGGAGAAACCGGACTACAGCTTTCGATGCTATCGGAGGGCGATTCACTGAGTGCCACATAAACGGTTTCGCCCATGACGACTATTCGAGCAGTTGCTGTCTGCCTTGGATCACTGATTGCCCTGGTTGGAACCAGCAAATGCGTACGTGCCGACGATCGCTCGTCGGAACAGCCGCAGGGGATTCGCCGGAACGCTCCAGAAGTCTGGGCTCTGACGGGCGCCCGTGTGACCGTGCGGCCCGGCGAAGTCATCGACAAGGCGACGATCCTGATCCGTCGCGACCGGATCGAAGCCGTTGGCGAGTCCGTCGAGATCCCTGCTGGAGCACAGGTCATCGATCTCTCCGGACGGCACCTCTACGCCGGGCTGATCGACGCCTTCACCGAGCAGCCAGTTGACGACGGTTCGGCACGGACGGCGGCTCGCTACTGGAACTCGCAGATTCGACCAGCCAGACGCGTCGCTTCAGACTTCCGACCCGATGCTGCGCTAAATCAGACGCTCCGCAGACAGGGTGTCGCCGCACGGCTGGCCGCTCCGGAAGGGAAGATTCTCAAAGGCTTCGGCTCGGTCGTGCTGACGTCGGACGTCCCGGTCGAACACGCGATCGTTCGAGCCGACGTGTCGCAGCACGCTCGCCTGACTGTGTCGCGGAACGGTGACCGGTCCTACCCGAACTCGCCCATGGGCGCGGTCGCTCTGGCCCGGCAGGCATTGTACGACGCCGACTGGTATGAACGTGCCTGGCGATCCGCTGAGGCAGACACAACTCTCAGCCGACCAGAACGCAACGACGACCTGGCGGCCTTGAACGACGTCGCGACGCGCGGAACGCCGCTGATTGTCGATACGTCCAACGAACTCTTCTTCCTGCGGGCCGACCAGTTCGCTCGCGAGTTCGGACTGCAGTTGATCGTTCACGGCAGCGGCAACGAGTACCGGCGGCTCGACGCGATTCGCCAGACTGGCCGAGCGGTCATTCTCCCCGTCAACTTTCCGAAAGCTCCCAACGTCGCGACGTTTGAAGCCTCGCTCGACGTGACGACCGAGTCGCTGCTCCACTGGGACCTTGCCCCCGAGAATCCCAAACGCCTCGCCGAAGCCGGTGTCACGTTCGCGTTCTGTTCGAGCGGACTGAAAGACAAGGGCAGCTTTCTCTCGGAGGTCCGCAAGGCCGTCGAGCGAGGCCTCTCAGCCGACACCGCTCTGCGAGCACTGACAACAACGCCCGCCACGCTGTTGGGAGTCGCCGAGCAGCTTGGTACCGTCGAGCCCGGTCGGATCGCGAGCCTCGTCATCACCGACAAGTCGCTGTTCGATAAAGACGCAAAGGCGGTCGAAACCTGGGTGGCCGGCGAGCGGTTCGAGTTTGAAACAGAGCCCCAACGGGATGTCGCTGGTGAATGGCTCGTCAACCTGGCCAACGCAAAAGACAAAACACCGAAGACACTG
>JAPOLP010001155.1 GCA_029977045.1 Planctomycetota bacterium | reverse complement strand
TGTTTTGACCGTTCGGCGATCCGTATACTTCCCGCTGATGGATACCCAGCCGGCCCGGCTGACATCCTGAGATGTCTGCCGGGTCGTCGGCTTTTCAGACGGGATGATTTCGATGGTGACCGCCTCGACCGGAACCTACACCGTTCTTGCCAGACGCTTCAGGCCGCAGGGCTTCGCGGACGTCGTCGGGCAGGGACATGTCGCCCAGGCTCTGCGAAACGCGATTCTGGCTAACCGCGTCGCGCACGCTTACCTGTTCACGGGGGCTCGCGGAGTCGGCAAGACGTCGACGGCCCGCATCCTCGCCAAGGCGCTGAACTGCCCGCACGCGGTCGACGGCAACCCGTGCAACGAATGCGAAATCTGCGAGGGCATTGCGGCGGGCAACGACGTCGATGTGCTGGAAATCGACGGTGCCTCGAACCGCGGCATCGACGACATTCGCCAGCTTCGAGCGAACGTCAACGTCAAGTCGATGCGTACGAAGTTCAAGCTCTACATCATCGACGAAGTCCACATGCTGACGAAGGAAGCGTTCAACGCGCTTCTGAAGACGCTGGAAGAGCCGCCGCCAAACGTCAAATTCGTCTTCTGCACGACCGAGCCGAACAAGCTTCCCGACACGATTCTCTCGCGGTGTCAGCGGTTTGATTTTGGAACGATCGAGACAGCGAACATCAAAGGCCGGCTTGCTCAGATCGCCGAAGCGGAAGGCGTTCAGGTCGACGAGGACGCGCTGGAACTGGTGGCTCGCCGAGCCGCCGGGTCGATGCGCGACAGCCAGTCAATCTTCGACCAGCTTCTCGCGTTTGGCGAGGAGCACGTCACTGCCAGCGACGTTCATCGTCTGCTAGGGACGGCCAGTGACGACCGACTGATCGCGATTGCTGATGCGCTCGTCGCGCGGAATCAGGCTGGCGTCCTCTCAGCGTTTCATCAGGCGATTGACGGCGGAGTGCAGCTCGGCGAACTGACGGATCAGATTCTGTTCTACCTGCGCGACCTGATGGTGTTCGCGTCGGGTGCCGTCGAGATCGAACTTTCTGCCGTTGGTCCCAGCAGCCGCGATACGCTGACAAAGCAGGCCGAGCAGTGGGGACTGCAGACGATCGTCGCCGCGATGCAGATTCTCGCGGACACGAAGGGGCGGATGCAGCGCGTCACGTACGGTCGTGCTCTGGCCGAGCTGGCTCTTGTGCGCATCGCACTGCTTGAGGATCTGACAAGTCTCGACGGCCTGATCGAGCAGTTGCGATCCGGCGAGCTGACAACGTCGAGTGTCGCCACCGCTGAAAAAAAAAATGAGCCACTGACTGGTGAGGCAGTGAATCCTCCGATCGTGGCTGCTGCGCCGGCACCGCTCGTCAACGCCGCTGTCGATTCGGTTGCTGTTGAAGAACCTGCCGACGTTGAATCGCTCGACGAAGCAGAGCCGTCACCCGCGGAAGAGCCCGTCGTCGCTGTTTCAGATGCTCCAGTGACGGAGCAGGTCGAGACCTCTGAGAACTCGTCGGTTGAAGGCGCTGCGGAGGCTGTCAGTGAGAACGCGGTCGAGACTCCGACTGGTGCGGCAGTGACCGAGCATGTCGCCGAGATTGTCTCCCCGGCTGACTCCACACAGGCAGAGGCTGAAGCGTCGGAACCGGACTCTGACGTCACGACCGACGTCAAGATGGCGGACAAACCGGCCGCTGAAGATCCTGAAACCAGCCCCGAGAGCCGAACCGACGGGGTTCAGGCGGCGACCGGGCAGGAAACTCCGACCGAGCCGCCGACTGTCGTTGCAGCTCGTGTGGCGATCGACCCGGAAGATGCTGGACGAATCTGGGCCAAAGTGGTCGCTGAAATCAACGACATGCTCAAGAGCCACGTCAAGCAGGTCAGCAAGGCTGCAATTGCCGCGCCAAACAATCTGGAGCTGACGTTTCCACG
>JAPOLP010000523.1 GCA_029977045.1 Planctomycetota bacterium | reverse complement strand
TGGACGGTCGCCGAACGCGGTGATCACGACCTGAGAAACGTGTGCCGGCATGGCAACCTGATCTACGTAGCCGAAGCGAACGCGAAATGGTTCGGAGGACAGGACCCGCAGCCAGTCATTCACGTCCTGAAGATTACTGGCCTGCCTGAAGAAGCCGTTCAGACCGCTGAAGGCCACACAACCGCGTCGCCCTGACAATTCGTGGAGACGGCTGAAAGTTGTGCAGCAGAGCGAATGCGGAATTCAGTTTGGCCCGTCAGTTGTAGGTTTGCGGAATAACTTCGAACAGCCGCCTGTGGATGACATTCCGCGAAGGACACTGATCCCGCCAGACCACCGCCGGCATCTGAGCTTCCGAAACCCAGTCTTAGACCTGATCCTCGGGATTGCAGAGTCCGACTATGATCAGTCCCGTCCCCCTGCGAGTGGGCATCACCGAACGGCATGGCATGTTCGACGAGGTGGCACGCAACCCGCCTCGCGGAGTGGCATACGATTTTCCGTCCGCCGATACGGCAACGACGCGACTGATCCGCAGCTCTGTGAAGGGCTATCTGCGCACGTTTCAGCACAGTTCCTGCGACATTCTGGAAGCGGTCTTCAGCCCGATCGTGACTGACGCTCCCTGGATCCTGTCAACGGATTCATTCCATTCCGTGCTGACGTTTACTCTGCTCGGGCTCCCTCTCCCACGCAGCCTGCGGATCAGCTACATCGACCATCTGTTGAAGCAGAGCAACTTCCGGCGGCTGGTCCTCTGGAGCGATGCCGCCTATCGCGAACTCGAAGGCGTGCTTGGCAAATCGCACTGCGAGCTGCTGGAAAAGGCCACGGTCGTGCATCCGGCAATTCGTACGGTTGCCGATCAGGAGAAACGCCCGGCACAGGACGGCTGCATTCGCCTGCTGTTCAGTGGCGACTTTTTCCGCAAGGGCGGCGCCAACGTGATCGATGCCTTTGAGATGCTGCAGCGGCAGTACCCGCATGTGAGATTACGAGTCTGCTCAGATGAACGATTCGACTTCAACACTCCGGACACCGAGTTACGGAACACCTACCTGACGAAGATTCGCAGCAACGAGCACATTACGTTCGGACGCGTGCCTCGGCAGGAAATGGTGGAGCGTGTTCTGCCGGAGAGTGACATCTATCTGCTGCCGACGTACGCCGAGGCCTTCGGATTCGCTTTGCTGGAAGCAATGGCCTTTGGGCTGCCGGTAATTTCAACGACGGAATTCGCCATTCCCGAAATCGTCGAGCACGATTCGACAGGGTATCTCATCGATACCAGCGGATTCTGCATTCGGGATTTTGTGCAGGGGTATGTCGTCGAGACGATCCCTGACGAGTTCCGCGAAAAGGTGTCGTACGATCTTTACGAGTCCCTCGCCCAACTCATTGAACAGCCGGACCTGCGACTGCAGATGGGGCGGCGTGGGCAGGAGGTCGCTCGGACGAAATTCGGATTTGAAAACCGTAATCGCAGGATGTTCGAAATCTATCGCGAGTGCCTGGCCTGATGCCTGGGTGCCGGCTGACGAAAAACAAAGAACTGGCCAACACACCCTGGCCGCCCGGCGGACTTCTGGGACCAACCTCAAAAGTACTTAGCCCTGGATGACTGGAGTAGTATCGTGATTGCCAAAGCCACCACTCGATTCGGTCTGATTGGCGCAGGTGGAATTGCCCAGGCTTACGCCCAGGCGTTTCGTGATTCGGAGATTACCGATCTCGTTGCCGTCGCGGATGTGCGGACGGAAGCGGCCGAGGCAATCGCTCAATCGCTGGGCTGCACCGCGTACTCGAACCACGAAGAGATGGCGGACTCCGAACAGCTCGACGCTGTCATCATCTGCACGCCACCGGTGTCGCATCCGGACATTGCCTGCGAGATGGCTCGCCGCGATCTACACGTCCTGTGTGAGAAGCCGCTGGCGGTGAATTCAACTGAGGCTCGCCGTATGTACGCAGTCGCTGCAGATTGCGGAGTCAAGCTGACGATGGCCACCAAGTTCCGGTACGCCACTGACGTGATCCGGGCAAAATCGCTGGTCAGTTCAGGAATCCTCGGCGACATCATCCTGTTCGAGAACGTCTTCACCGGGCGAGTCGACATGTCGCAGCGCTGGAACTCGAAGCCGGAAATCAGCGGCGGAGGCGTGCTGATCGACAACGGCACGCACTCAGTCGACATCCTGCGCTACTTCCTCGGGCCTGTGGCGGAACTGCAGGTTGTCGAGGGACGCCGGATTCAGGATCTCGATGTTGAGGACACGGTCCGCATGTTCGTCCGCACGGACAGCGGCATCATGGGCAGCATCGACCTGTCCTGGAGCATGAACAAGGAGCAGCCCTACTACCTGAGCATTTACGGCTCGCAGGGCACCGTGCTGGTCGGCTGGAAAGAATCGAAGTACCGCCGCTCGAGCGACGCTGAGTGGATCCCGTTCGGCGAAGGCTACAACAAGTTTCAGGCGTTCCGCGGCCAGATCGAAAACTTCAGCCGCGCGATTCGCGGCGAGGACAAAATGCTCGTTACGCCGGACGACGCTCTGGCATCGGTCGAGGTCATCGAAGCCGCTTACGAATCGCTGCACAACAGTCGCTGGCAGCCGGTGGTCCAGGAAGAATGGGCACCGCCGACCGTTCGCGGCGAAGAAGTCGTCATGGCTGCCGGCCAGGTTTCATAGCCCGGCGAGCAGCGGGAACCGCATGCCCACAGTGACGCTCGCTGATCTGGTCACAGCGACTTTCAGTCGTTGTTTACTGCTGGTTCGCGCTGTTGGCGATTGATGGATCGAGCGTGACTGCCTGCTGATAGTCGGTCTGAGCACCAGCTTTGTCGCCGCGCTGGTTACGCAGACCGGCTCGTTTCAAGTAAGCCTGTGCGACCTGCGGATCGATTCGTTTCGCGCGCCCGTAGTCAGCGAGTGCTTCGTCGAATTTGCCGAGCTGGAAATACGCGTCACCGCGAATTGAAAACGCCTGGTGACTGAATTCCGCGTCGCTCGACTTCGACATGTCGATGGCTGTCGTTGCATCTTCAATCGCCTTTTGAGCGTCCCCCTGGCCGAGCCAGTACTTCGCGCGACTCACCCAGCCGGTTGAGCGTTCCGGTGCGACGTCGATCGCTCGCTCGAAGTTTGTCAGAGCAATCTCGTGACGTCCGCCAGCGGCCAGGTGGTTCGCTCGTTCGATGTAGGCGTCTGGCCGATCGGGATTCTGCGAAACCGCAACGTTGATCTGTCCGAGACGCACCAGCCACTTGATGCGTTCCGCGTCAGCGTCTGCCTGACTTGCCAGCCCAAGCTGCTGATAGGCCATGCGGCGGTTCTGGTAGTGCTTGATGTTGGCTTCGTCGAGCCGAATCGCTTCGCTGAAATCGTCCGCGGCGGGCTGAAACCGCTTCAACTTCATGTAGAGCATGCCACGGTTGTTGAGGGCATTGACGAAGTCTGGCTTGAGCTTGATTGTCTGATTGAAGTCGGCGAGAGCTTTTTCGTCGACAGCGGCCTGGAACCAGGCAAAGCCGCGATTGTTGTATCCGTCGGCGTAATTCGGATCGATTTCGACAGCCTTGTCGAAATCGGCAATCGCTGACTGGTAATCACCTCGGGCCAGCTTGACGAGACCTCGGTTGTTCCATGCCTGGACGTACTTCGGATCCGTCTGCACGGCGGCAGTGAAGTCGGACTCTGCTCCGTCGTACTGCTGGCGAGTCAGCAGGAACAGGCCCCGCATGTTGTGATAGCGGGTTTCGTTCGGCTGCAGTTCGACGGCTCGCGAGTAGTCGTTGAGCGCTTGACGATCGTACTTGCGGGCGTCGGCCAGAATACCTGCTCGCTGGAAGTAGGCCTCAGCACAATTGCGGTCGAGTTCGATGGCTTCGTTCAGCTTCTGTAATGACTCGCCGAACTTCTGCTCGCCGATCATCACCACGGCGGCGCTGACGAGTTCCTCGGTCTGGCTGGCAACATCGACGACCGGTTCAGCCTGCGACGAGCTGACAGCTGAATCAGCCTGTGTTTCAGCGGCACTCTGTGCGGACGGTTCGTCCGATCCACCGCAGCCGGAGATCAACGCAGCGGCCAGTGCAGCTGCAGAGAGTGAAGTAAGACGGCGTACGCCATCAGTGCGAAAGAACGATCGAGACGACATCCTTGTGTCTCCGTCGGAAGATTGTCTGAGGTCTGGCCGAGTAACCGACCGAAGTCCGAAATTTCCGGACTCTGATGAGTGAGGCTTGTATTCCCGACTGGAAAAACGAGTCAATGTCGATCCCCGCTGCTTCCGATTGGCGGTCGCCACTGGCCGCGCGATTCGTCGAGAGTCCCCGTTTTCCCCGGGTTTGCCGCGAACGTTCGGCAGGCGGGCTCGGTTAGTGTGATTGACAGCAGCGGGGCCAGGCGTAGAATGGCCCGCTGCTCCGCTCATCCCACCTGCTCCCTGCGGGCGAACCGAGTGGACATCCTGAAAAATCAGCCGAATGAACCCGCCGTGGAACGACAATGGTGGGACGGATGTCCGGTTTGCCGTGTGCTCGCCGCTTGAGCCCCTTCTTCTGCAGGTGAGTGTCCCGCTCTCGGACGCTTGAATTCTTTCATTGGTTGAGTTCAGGATTGGTCAGACCGTTTTCGGCGGCCCGATTTCTGTTCAACATTGACCTCGCCTCAAATACTTCCCTGCCGAACAGGACAGGAGTTTCACCATGCTTGCATACGCTCCCGGACTTCCGGAACTTGTCATTTTCGGTTTCATCGTGCTGCTGCTGTTTGGCAAACGATTGCCAGACGTCATGCGTTCGATGGGCAAAAGCATTGTCGAGTTCAAGAAGGGGGCGAACGAGGCGGAAGCAGGAGATAACGGTCAGGACGACCATTCTGCCTGATACCACGCATGT
>JAPOLP010000532.1 GCA_029977045.1 Planctomycetota bacterium | reverse complement strand
CGAACTTTCCGCCGCGTCCTGCCGAAAGAAACTCGAAGCCTTCCGGAATGTGGCACGTTGCCCGGACATTGCTGGTTGTTGCCTGACCGCTGTTGCGGACGGCGACGCTGTACTGAGCATCGCGGCCGACATAGCGGATCGACGGACCGGCTATCGCGAGTTGCAGGCTCGGTGCCAGCACGTTGACTGTTGATGCGGCAGCCTGTCGCAGTTCCGCTCCGGCCCGAGCTTCGACCTGTACGGCGTGTTCGCCGCCAGCGGTCGCAGTCAGTGACAGTCGGACGCTGCGGCTTTCGCCGGGATTCAGCGAGCCGACTTCCATCTTCAGACGCTCGCCCTTGGCGTGTTCGAGTCCTTCCGGAACCTTGACTTCGATCACGACGTTCTGAGCAACGCCGGTGCCGGGGTTGCTGACCGTGACAATGTGTGGAGCCGGTTCGCCGATCATGACCTGATCAGGTCCCTGCATGACAAGCTTGATCATCGGTTCTTCGACGTTGAACAGCGTGGTAGCCGCTGTCGTAAACCGGACGTTGGCATTCGCAGCCAGTTCGCCTCGCTGACTGGGGATCAGCGAAACAACGATCCGCCGTTCATCCCCGGCATCGAGATTCGCAAACCGCCACGAGACAAAACGCTCAACGGCGTCAGGCTGCGGAACCGTTTTCGTCAGGCGGACTGTCGTCGGGAACCAGGCCTCGACGACAACGTCACCTGCCGCTGCATCGCCACGGTTGGACACGATCAGTTCGACTGTCGACTCCTGGCCGATGCTGATGTCGCCAGCCTTTCGCCATTCAATGCTGACCTGCGGCTGGCCGCTCGACAGATTCGTGAGAATGCTGCGAGGTGCTTCGTCGTGAGCTTTGGCAACCGGCTGCAGGGCTGCGACATTTGCTGGCTGAAACGCCTGAGGAACTGCCAGCACATCATCTGCGGGAACCGTGCCGCTGATCTGCTGCACGACGTCTGTTTCGTCGGCTGGCCGATCGAACCCGGCAGTTTGAATAACTGAGTCCGTTTGCGGCTCGGTCTGAGCGGGCATCTCCGCGGCAACTCGCTGGATTGGCCCAGCATCGTTCGCGGCTGCGGGGAAGGGTCGCGGCACAATTCCAGATGACGTTCCGGACGCGGATTGCCGATTCGACGCAGTCTGCTCGTCGGCGGTTGCCAGCGGTGGAGCGTCAGCTCCGAACAGTTCGCGGTGGTAGTTCTTCAATCCCGTCGCCGGTTTCGCTGGCTTACGCGAGGCGGCTGATCGGCTGTAGCGAAGTACGCCAGGCTCTGACGGCGTTGTCTGCGGAGCCGTCAGGGCGTCCGGGTTCTCGACCACGAACTGAAGCCGGCTGGTCGGAACCTTCCCCGCGTCGCCACCAGATGGCGGAGCCTGTTGAGCGAAGACAACTGTCATCGCGGTTGCGGTTGAGGCTGTCACGGCCAGAGCCCAGAGAATCCGTCGCATGGCTTACTACTCCTTGAATCGCCGAGCCTGCCGAGAAAACCAATCTGATCGAACACGGCAGGCGCACGGGAATCTGTCTGTTCCTCCGCTTATCGACCCTGCGGACTGTCCGGCTTGAAACGATTCCGCAGAGTTTTCCGGTTTCTAAAACTGGGCAATCCAGGTAATTACCAAGTCGTGCCTCCGCGACGCTATGACACGACGCCACTGTTGATCACATCAAACCGGGCCGATATACCGGCTGGGGTGTTTCCGGCGCTGCGGCGGAAGCCAGTGCCGCTCGTCCTCTCTCCATAGAGGTTGCTTTAATGCTTTCCATTGGCGAATCAGCGGGCCATTTCGGGCGCCGCGAGTTTCTGCGGGTTGGCGGCCTGGGCCTCGGCGGTCTGTCGCTGTCGCAGATGCTCGGGTCTGGAGCACTGGCTGGCGGTGCGAGCCCGTTGCTCAAGGACCGCTCCGTTGTCTTCCTGTTCATGCACGGAGGGCCAAGCCAGGTCGAGACATTCGATCCAAAAATGGAAGCGCCGACGGAGATTCGCAGCGCGACCGGAGAAGTGCAGACGGCACTGCCGGGGATCACCTTCGGCGGCACGTTTCCGAAACTGGCACAGCTCGCTGATCGCTTCTCGATCGTTCGCTCGTTTCAGACCGGCGACGGACAGCACAACATCAAGCCAATCGTCTGCAAGGACACGTTCGACGCGAATCTCGGCACGCTCTACTCGCGAATCGTCGGTACGAACCGGCCTGACAACGGGATGCCAACCAACGTCGCCCTGTTCCCGAAAGCCGTCGATCCGTCGACGATGCCGCGGATCAGCAACTTCGGAAAGTTCGAGTCCGTCGGGAACTTCGGCAGCGTCTACGCGCCGTTTATTCCCGGAGCTGGCGGCGAGGCTCAGGAGAATCTCAAGCTGAACCTGCCGCTCGACCGGCTTGACGATCGCCGCTCGTTGCTGAAGGGGCTGGATGTCGTGAAGGGGGCGCTGGATACCCAGTCGCAGCTCGCGGGAATTGACAAGGTTCGCGAGCAGGCTTTCTCGACGATTCTCGGTGGCGTGGCCGACGCGTTCGACCTGTCGAAGGAAGACGCCGGGACGATTGCCCGATACGACACCGCCCCGCTGATGCGGCCCGAAGACATCAGCCGCCACTGGAACAATTACGAACGGTATGTCGACAACGGCAAGGCGCTCGGCAAGCTGATGCTGATGGCTCGCCGACTGTGTGAGGCGGGTTGCGGCTTCGTGACCGTGACGACGAACTTCGTCTGGGACATGCACGCCGACGTGAACAACGCGACCGTCGAAGAGGGCATGCGCTACATGGGGCTGCCGTTTGACCACGCGGTCTCGGCGTTTCTGGAAGATGTCGAAGCTCGCGGACTCAGCGATCGGATCCTGCTGGTCTGTTGCGGCGAGATGGGCCGCACTCCGCGAATCAACGCGCGCGGCGGTCGCGATCACTGGGGCAACCTGTCGCCACTGATGCTGGCCGGTGGTGGGATTCAACCGGGACAGGTCGTTGGCCAGTCAACTCGCGATGCCGCCGAACCGCTGACCTCGCCGATCCGGATTCCAAACCTGATTGCGACGATTATGAGTTCACTGTTCGATGTCGGCAGCCTGCGTCTGGCTCAGGGAGTGCCGCCGGAAATCGCGCGAGCTGCTGGCGACTGGGAACCGATTCCCGGACTCGCGTAACCAGTACCCTGTCGACGCGACTGACGTCTCAAGGTCGGGCGAGCAGGTCGATAGAAAAGAAAACGCCCGCGGCGAACCTTGCATTCGCCGCGGGCGTTTCTTGTTGTCGAAGGCCGTTACTTCTTGCCCTTGCTGAAGCCGGACTTCGGAGTCGTCTTGCCGCCGCTCGATCGGCTGCTTCCGGAAGAACTGCTACTTGGCTTGCTGCGGCTGGCAGCCTGATTCAACGCTTTGCTGAAGCTGCCACCACTCGGTCGGCTGCTCGATGCACTGCTGCTCTTCCCGGAGTTACTGCTCCGCGATGAGCTGCCAGAACTGCCGCTGCTGGAGCCTTTGCTGAAGCTGGATTTCGGTGGGCTGACAATCGTTGGGCGGCTGCTCGATCCGCCGCCGCTTCGCGACGAGCTGCTACGGGAAGCACTGCTGGAACCACTGGGAGTTGCGACTTTGGGGATCGACGGTTTTCCGGAGCTGATGCTGCTGGGACGCTCTCCGCCACCACTTCGAGAAACGCTCGGCGAATTGCCGCTGCTCCGCAGGCTGTTCAATGCAGAGCTGATACTGCCTCCTTTCGATCCGGGACTGCTGCTTTGTGACGCCGAACTAGAACCGACACGGCCACCTCGGCTGGATGGCGACGGGCCAGAGCTGCCACCTGGTCGCGGACCGCTGAACGATCCGGCCTTACCGTCAGAAGGCTGGCTTCCCGATGGCCTGCTGTTGCCTTCAAAGGACGGGCGAGGCCGGTTGTCGAATCCACTTGACCGCGATGGCGTCGGGCTGCCTGAGCCAGATCCTCGATTGCGGTCGCCACTGCGGACTTCAGGTTGAACGATCGGGCTGCCTGACGGTCGGCCGAGAGAGTCAGGACGCCGGGTTTCGATCGTCGGCCTGCCTGACGACGGATTGTTGCTGCTGCCAGTGCTGCGGGAACGATCGCCGGGATTTCCGAACCAGCTGGAGACGCTTCCGGAACCGCCATCAGGCCGGAAGCTGCTGCTGCCGCGTGATCGATCGCCGAAGTGTGGAAGACTCGAGATACCGCGAGTCGAGTGGCCTCGTTGCTCTGCCGACAGTTTCGGCAGCTTCAGCTCGGAGCGTCCGTGATCTTCGGTGCCCTGGCCACGGCTACCGAAGTTGCGATCACGATCGCCTGACGCTGGCAGTCCGGATGCGAAGGATCCCTTCGCATGGCCATGGCTGCCTTCGCTTCGCTCACGATCAGTCCGCAGTTGAGCGATCCCTCGACTCCATTCCGTGGTTCGGCGTCGTGATGATTCGTCGACCCGCTGGAAGTGATGGCCATCTCGGGCACCATCGGACATCGCTCGGGACAGCGACTTGCCGAGTTCCACCTGTTTCAGCCATGACTGGTCGTGGTGTCTGCTGACGAAGGCGTCCTGGTCGCGAACCGTGTGTCGTGGTCGGTGATCAGGATGCGAATGAAACCAGCTATTCCAGCCTGCCAGACGAGTGGTGTAGCTGCTGCCGTAGGTCCAGCGGTTGTATGTCAGAATCGGGTCATAGTGACGATGGCGGTGGCTCGTGACGTACCACGGCGTTGCGTATCCGTAGTTGTAGCAATCGCCATACAGGTAGCAGCCGGTTCGCGAGTCAACGAACAGGTGCAGCAGCAACGAGCTGACATTCAGCACATGGCTCGGTCGGTAGTCGTAATGG
>JAPOLP010001175.1 GCA_029977045.1 Planctomycetota bacterium | reverse complement strand
CGGTCATCACGCGGATGCTGACGAATCTCAAAGTGCTCTACAGTCGGCAGGAAGACTGGCAGTCCGTCTGGAGAGTCCAGAACCGGCTTGTCGCCCTGAACCCGACTGACTACCGCGAACGTCGCGACCTGGGTATCTCCGCGATCAACGCCGAACGCCCCGGTGTCGCAATCCGGCTGCTCGAATCGCTGCTGAACTCGTGCCCCGACGGCGATCACGCGGCTTTGACCGAGCAGATCAATCGAGCAAAGCAGCGGCTGTCCCACTGGAACTGATCTCCCAACGAGAACGAAATGCCCACTGAACTTGCCACCTTTGCATCCGGCTGCTTCTGGTGTACCGAAGCCGTGTTTCAGCAGCTTCGCGGCGTGATCTCAGTCATGCCTGGCTACATCGGTGGCTCGCTGGAGAACCCCGATTACAAGACCGTCTGCACCGGCTCGACCGGGCACGCCGAGTGCATTCAGATCGAGTTCGACTCCGACGTCGTCTCGTACCACGACCTGCTGGACGTCTTCTTCAAGACGCACGATCCGACAACGCTGAACCGCCAGGGAGCCGACGTCGGCACGCAGTACCGCTCGGGCATCTTCTTCCACGACGACCAGCAGCGGGAACTTGCCGAGCAGTACATCCGCGAACTCGACTCCTCGGGGGCGCTCTCTTCGCCGGTCGTCACGGAAATCTCTGCCGCGTCGACGTTCTATCCCGCTGAGGAATACCACCACGACTATTTCAACCTGAATCCCGGCCAGGGCTACTGTGCCGCTGTCATCGCTCCGAAAGTGGCGAAGTTTCAGAAAGAGTTTCGCTATCGCCTTGTGAATTCAAAGGGCGTCTGATGCCTCGAAATGAGGAACCGACTGCAGCGCAAAGACGCAGAATCGCAAAGGAACACAGAGGCTTTGCGATTCTTTGGGACTCTGCACCTTTGCGCTGCAGTCCACCGGGGCCACAAATTTCGGGTCGGGCCAGTGATTGAGCGCATTGTTTCCGGAGGCCAGACGGGAGTCGATCGGGCGGCGCTCGATGTCGCTCTTGAAGCCGGCATCCCCTGCGGCGGCTGGTGCCCGCTGGGGCGGCGGGCCGAGGACGGTCGCATTCCCGACCGTTACCCGCTGATCGAGACCTCCGAACGCGACTACTCGGTGCGCACCGAGCGGAACATCATCGACTCCGACGGGACGCTGATCATCTCTGGCGGACCGCTCACCGGCGGGACAGCGCTGACCCGCAAGCTGGCAGAACGCCTGGGCAGCCCGCTGTTCATCGTCGACCTGCGCGAGCACGAATCAGCAAAGCCGAATCTGCTCGGAACATCCGTGCTGGACCAGCTTGAGCAATGGCTGGTGGAGAATAGAATCCGCACGCTCAACGTCGCCGGACCGCGCGAGAGCCAGCAGCCGGGCATTCACTCGCGAGCCAGCCAGCTCCTGCAGCAGCTTCTGTTGCGAACCGCAAAGCCAGGCACGCAAGACGCCTGACCTCGTTTGACCGCAAGCCGCAGGCGCACGCGTTTTTTCAATTCCATGTGCGCGCACGCCTCCGGCTTGCGGTCAAACAAAGACCAGATAACGGAACACACCAATGGCCCAGCAGTACATCATGACCATCGAAGACCTCACTCGTATGTACGACGAGAAAGAGGTCCTAAGCAACATCTGGCTGGCGTTCTATCCGGGAGCGAAGATCGGCTTGCTGGGCAACAACGGGGCCGGGAAGAGCACGCTGCTGAAGATCATGGCCGGCGAGGGCAAGG
>JAPOLP010000147.1 GCA_029977045.1 Planctomycetota bacterium | reverse complement strand
CGGAAGAGATCGACATTCCCACGGATGCGGTCCTGCTGAGCGACTCCGCCGAGAAACTGATGCGGCTCCCACAGCCAGCCTGAGCCGCCGACTCCAGGCACGGCAGCTTTGACGCGGCGATCGGTCCCGACAACGTACATCGTCAGGTTGCCGCCCATCGAATAACCATGCACGCCGAGCCGCTCCGGATCAACTTCCGGCTGCTGTTCGAGAAACGTCAACCCGCGACGGCAGGCCAGCGTGAGCAGGTACCAGTTGTTGTTCTTCGGATGCTCACGATCCTCGAAGACCTGCAGCGGCCCCGGCAGGATCGAGTGATACCCCGGTACGTTGAGCTGCGACGGATCGACCACGCCCCAGTCGGTATTGGGATCCCCCGGCTGGGCACCTTCCACGGAATTGAACGGCCGCTGTCCCGCCGAGCCGCCCCAGTTCACCGACAGCCCCGCATACCCGCGCGAGACAAGCAGCTTCACTTCGTTAAGAAACGCCCGCTGCCCGCCGCCGTGAATATGCATCACCGCCGGCAGTTTTTCGTTCGTCTCCGCGGCTGCTTCCGGAAACCCGTAAATCGCCGTCATCCGCGCCGGCTTGCCTTTGAACGTCCCGACGAGAAACCGCACATGCCGAAAGACGCCACCGTCTTCTTTGAACTCGCGAATGACCTCGGTCTCCAACGGGTCCTTCCGCGGATCAAAGTCCGCCCACAGCTCCTCGACAGACTGCGGCACGTCATCGGCAGCCGGCAGAGATCGAAGCTCGAAGCACAGCAGCCCCGCAGCAAGGGCGAGTCCGATTTTCAGGAAGGTATAACGGTTGGTCGTCATGGCACAAATTCTGGTGGCAGAGGTAACGAAGGCACGAGAAGTGGATTAACAGGACCTCAAAAGACGTTCTCTTGCCTTCATGCTCCTGCCATACCTGTCCGCCGCGTCGTCACGGCTACCCGCATCGTAGTAGAACCGTAGGCCAAATCACCTGGCGAGTCTCGCAACGCCGGAGGCTTCTCTGACAACTCAGCGTGGTTTGTCGACCAGCCCCAGTCTAACGCCACTCAATCTTCGCTATCTTCTTCTCGACCTCGACGAAGACGGAGGCGTTCTCGAACTCGCGGCGAAAGGTCCAGCCTTCGCGAGTGGCGTCGCCTTTCGGGGCACCGAGTGGCTTTTCGAATTCCGGGGACAAGTCGAACGTCCCGTATTCGCCGAGCCAGCCCCACGTGTAGCAGAAGTAACAGTGCTTCTCGGCTCCGACCAGGAAGCAGGCCAGCGGGAACGTGATGTTCTCTTTGGCGACGCGATACTGCTCCTCGTGCGACTTCTTCATTAACTCCTTGTCACTCCACCAGGTGAAGCCGGGCCAGCCTTTGAAGATGACGATCTTGCCGTCCTTCGCGGCCGTGCGCATCACCTCGATCGTGTTTGCGAGGTATTCCGGAGCCTGCTGGCGGACGTTGGCTCCGCGGTCGAAGTCGTCCACCATCGCGCCGTCAGCGAGCGGCAGGTACTGCTCGCCAAGGACCACACCCTTGTCGTTCCGACCGTGCAGCGGGTTGAACAGGATCAGCTTGTCCGGCCCCATCTTTTCCCGAGCCTGCTTCATCATCGCGAACACGCCCGTGTCCATTTCGGCGGCTTGTTCCGCGCCGAACAGTTTGCTCCATGGACCGCCCGGTGTGCCGGCGGTCATCCCGTCCACGAAGATGCCGTCACAGCCGTAATCGTGGACCGCCTTACCCGCGATCCCGGACCACCAGTCGCGGACGTCCTGTCGCCGGACGTCAAACTGCAACGTGTCGCGCCCCCCCTTTTTCACCGGGATATATCCGCCTTCTGGAAACGTCGCGTTTGACAGTTGCCACTGATGCTTGGGCATGTCCGAAGCCCAGTAGAAGATCACCTTTGCTTTGGGATTTCGTTCCTTGATGGCCTTCGCGGCCGTTGCGATGTTCGGTTCGACCGGAGCGTTCCGAAGAATTACGCCGGTGAAAGCAACCACGTCGAAATGATCCGCCAGAAAATGGTACTGCTCCTGATTGAGTCCGCTTCCGATCCCAAGGTGGGCATACAGCGGGACGCGATTCCAGTCGAATTCCGGGTAACCGTCACCGGCCTGCAGCGAAACAGGCGGACAAAGAAGAAAGACGGCAAGCAGTACAAACGCTGTTTTCATGGCAGAACCATCGATTCAAGGAATGTCGTATTCGGAAAGACGCTGGCCAGGCGACTTTTGTCTCCAGCAACTCGCAGAATAACCCGTCTTTCGACCGATGAAATGCCTTGCCGCGTCAGCTCTTGTGTCTGATATTGCAACCATGGTCGACACGCCCCTGAACATTGCACCTTCTCTGCCCGAGATACGCCACAGCCTGCGGGGGACACATCTAGTCGACGCCCCGGTCGCGAGTGTCGAAGTACTGCTGCACCGTTACGTCACACTCGAAGAGTGGTCGCTGCGTTCGGCGTCAAACGCGTTCTGGCGACTGTACTGGCCCGTCAGCCGAGGCGGCATCGTCACGTTCAACAACGAGAAGCTGCCGCTGGAACCGGGCAGCCTGTATCTGATCGCGCCGCACACGGCGTTTGACAGCGATTGCACCCGCCCCTACGCGAAGTGGTACATGCACTTCAACGTGGGCGTGTTGCCACAAAGCCCTCGGCCCGGAATCGTCGCTCTTCGACCGACCGATCAGATGCAGACTCTGCTGGATCGAGCCTGTCCGAAGCGTGGACGTACGAAAAAAGTAGACGCGGACCCCAGCTCCGCGCTCGATGCGCTGCAGCTCGCGCTGTTGGCCTTCCAACTGGCGATTCCCGAACTGCGTCAGTCGTCAATCACTGATTACCGCGTCTCACACTGCGTCGAGTACCTGCGGGAGCATCTTCGGGAAAAGGTGGTGCTTGCCGATCTGGTCCGGTTCTCGTGAATCAAGGCTCGGACACTGTCGAACCTCTTCGCCTCCGAAGTGGGGTTTCCGCCGATGCGTTACCTCATCGAGTTGCGACTGAATCACGCGATGAAACTGCTCCGGCACACCAACGACAGCATCGAGAAGATCGCCGAGGAGTGCGGCTTTCCAAACCGCTACTACTTCACGCGGATGCTCTCCCGGTACCGCCGAACGACTCCCGCGGCGTTTCGGGCGTTGATGTCGGAGCCGTGACGCTGCAATGAATGCACGACCAACGGCGGGACACGTCAGACACTCACGTAATCCACCGAACACCCCTCTGGCACCAGGCACTTCAAAAACCACACCATAAACTACAGACTTCGTACCGAACGCCACTGGGAGTCAACGCGAGGCCTTCGTCGACAATCGAATCCCGGTTCCCAGACAGGCGACCGATGAAGCTAGAATCAAACTCCTGCGATCCTGTGCGGCTCAGGAACTAATCGACCTGCTGCTGACCTGACCCACCTGCGTTACAGCCTGCCGTCGCTCCGCGACTCACTCCTGACGTGAGAACCCTCATGAAAAAGTCATGGCACATCGACCGTCGAACAGCTCTGACGACTGCGGGAGTCACCCTCGCGCTGCCGTGGCTCGACGGTATGTCATTCGGAGCTGACTCCGCGCCAAACACGGATGAACTGCCGCGGCGGATGTGCTGTGTGCTGTTTCCGTACGGGATCGCCGTTCCCAAAGACGATGATCCGGAGCGTGAGTGGGGTTGGTTTCCGACCGGCGATGGCCGCGACTACAAGCTGACGAATCCGCTGCAGCCACTGCAGTCGCTGATGGACGACGTCACGATCTTCAGCGGACTGTCGCACCCCAACTGCCGCCGGATGAACGGGCACGACACCGGCGACACGTTTCTGACCGGCAATAACCTCGAAGCGGTCACGTATCGAAACACAATCTCTGTCGACCAGTTCGCGGCGCAGCACATTGGCACGCAGACACGCATTCCTTCGCTGACGATCTCGACCGACGGTGGCATCGGGCCGAGGACGCGTTCGACAACACTCTCATACTCGCCGAAAGGCCAGCCGATCCCGTCGCTCGCTGATCCGCAGCAGATCTTCAACCGGATGTTCGGGCAGGACCAGGCCAGCGAGACCGACCGGCGGCGGCTGGAAACATCGGGCAGCATTCTCGATCTCGTGCTCGATCAGTCGAAGTCGCTGCGTCGCAACCTGGGCGTTGCCGATCAGCGAAAGCTCGACGAGTACGAAACGTCGGTCCGCGACGTCGAACAGCGCATTGCCCGCTCGCGAGAATGGCTGAAAGTGCCGCTGCCGGAAGTCGATGCTTCGTCGATCAAACTCGACGCCGATCCAGACAGCGCCGGCGACTATATCGGTGCTATGTACGATCTGATGTTTCTGTCGTTTCAGACCGACCTGACGCGGCTGACGTCGTATCAAATCGGCAGTTACGGCCCGACGCTCGCTCGAACATTCCCGGCGACAATCGGACTCGAACCCAACTGGCACAGTCTGGCTCACGGAGCCGGCAAGAAGGGCGGCGCCGAAAAGCTCGGGAAGTTCGACCAGTACCTTGCTGAGCATCTCGCTCGGTTTCTGCAGCGGCTCAAGGACACGCCGGAAGGCGACGGCGGTTCGTCACTGCTCGACCGCACGCTGGTGCTGTACGGCAGCAGCAACAGTCGAACTCACGTCAACTCGAACTACCCACTGCTGCTCGCTGGTGGTCGTGACTTCGGCCTCAAGCACAATCAGTACCTGCGTTTCGGCGACAACACGCCGATGTCGAACCTGTTTGTCACGATGCTGCGGGCGCTGAATATCGAAGTTGACCACTTCGCCGACAGCACGGGAACGCTGTCCGGAGTATGAACTCGGAAACACGCTCTGGAACTTCCGCCTCAGATCGCCGGCACGCGTTTGTTCGTCCGAGAAGACGCTGAAGCATCAAAGGGTGCCGTTTCGATCGGCCTGCAGCGGCTTTCCGATTACCCTGATGCCTGTGAGCGACCGCCGGTCTGCCGATCGCTGTTCAAGCAGTTGCCCGACGGTACGCACCAACCTTCCAACGACGCCGATACGGAATCTCTCATGCGATCTTTTCTCACCTGGTTCATGCTGAGTCTGCTGGCAACAGTCCTGCTGTCGGCCACGGACGCTGTTGCTGATTCGCCTGTATCGCTGCGAGCTGGAGCGGCGTCTGTCGACGTCACACCCAAAGAGTTTCCACTGAACATGCCTGGCGGATTCAGTGCCAACATGGCTGAAAGTGCTCACGATCCGCTGCACGCTCGCGCGATGGTGCTCGATGACGGGACGACGAAACTGGCTATGGTCGTCGTCGACAGTCTCGGCGTTTCTCCGGAAGTGATCGAAGAAGCCAAGGCGATCGCGTCACGCGAGACGGGCATCCCGGCAAGCCAGATGCTGGTTTGCTCGACGCACTCGCACAGTTGTCCGCCGTCAGGTGTTACCGAGGGCTCAGCACCAGAGGTCGCCTATCGCAAGCTGCTGCTGAACGGCATCGCGAGATCGATCATTGACGCTCACGCGGGCCTGCAGCCGGCATCTGTTGGCGCGGCCGCTCACCCGCTCGAAGAAGAAGTCTTCAACCGGCGCTGGTTCCTGAAGCCGGGAAAGATGCAGCCGAATCCGTTCGGCAGGATGGACATCGTGAAGATGAATCCGCCCCGCGGACCAGAAGTTCTCGACCGTCCCGCCGGCCCGACTGACCCCGACATCACAATCATCTCTGTCTTGAATGCGAAGAAGAAGCCGCTCGCCCTGTTTGCGAATTACTCGCTGCACTATGTCGGTGCGATTCCGCGAGGCCAGGTGTCGGCAGACTACTTCGGAGAATTCTCCCGAGTGATGCCGTCCCGCGTGAATGGCGACGAGGACTTCGTCGCCATGATGTCCAACGGAACTTCAGGCGACATCAACAATATTCCGTTCAATGTCACGCGTCCGCCGCGAGCACCATTCGAGCAGATTCAGATTGTCGCTCGCAAAGCCGCCGATACGGCGTGGTTCGCGCGACAGAAGATCGAGCAGCATCGTTCGAACGTCTCGCTGGGCATGGTGCAGCGAGAAGTTGAACTGCGGTACCGGCGACCGACTGACGACGAACTCACTTACGCGAAAATGGTCCTAGCAACAAAGGATGAGAAGGAACTGGCAAAACTGCCGCGGCTGGCCGAGGCCTACGCTCGCCGGACGATGAACGCCGCGGAGCGCAAGGAAGACACTGTCATCGTCAAACTCCAGGCGATCCGTATCGGCGACCTGGCTGTCTGCGGCATTCCATTCGAAACGCTCGTTGAAATCGGACTGGAACTCAAAGACCGCAGCCCGTTTCCGCAAACGATGGTCATTGGCCTCGCCAATGGCCGTTACGGTTACCTGCCGACTCCCGAGCAGCATCGGCTCGGCGGCTACGAAACGTGGCTCGGCACGAACTGGGTGCAGAAGGACGCGTCCGTCATTCTCGTCGACAACCTGACCGAGATGCTGGCCGAACTGAATGCGTCCCGAGCCACGACCGACTGATCAGCAAGTGAGAGACCGATGAAACTGACCTGTCACTTCCTGGCATTGGCCGCTGCGGCAGTCGTCGCCGGCGGGGCGATCGCGACGACTCGTGCCGCAGAGCCGTCGCGTGAGAACATCACGTTCTTCGAGAACCGCATTCGGCCGGTTCTGGTGAAGCACTGCTACGAGTGTCATGCGAAGGACGCAGAGGAACTCGGCGGCAAGCTGCTGCTCGACACGCGTGACGGTCTGCTGAAGGGTGGTGAAACCGGACCGGCATTCGTCAGCGGCAAGCCGGACGAAAGCCTGCTGATTCAGGCACTCCGCTGGCAGGACATCCAGATGCCGCCGGAAGAGCCACTACCCGAAAACGTCATCAACGACTTTGTGACGTGGATCAATCGCGGAGCTGTGGATCCTCGAACCGGCGACGCTCCAACTCAGGCGGAAGACAGCAACGATAAGACTCTGTGGTCACTGAAGCCGATCACGAATCCTGCCGTCCCTGAAGTTCAGAATCAGGACTGGGCTCGCAATCCAATTGACCGGTTTGTCCTCGCTCGGATGGAATCGGCGGGTGCGTCACCAACGACCGATGCCGAACCGCGAGCACTGATTCGTCGCCTGTCCTTCGACCTGATCGGGCTGCCGCCATCGTTCGAAGATGTCGAGCAGTTCGTCGCGGACTGCAAGAACGATCGCGCGATGGCCGTCGAACAGCTTGTCGATTCGCTGCTGGCGAGTCCTCAGTTTGGCGAGCGTTGGGGCCGGCACTGGCTCGACGTCGCCCGCTATGGCGAATCAAACGGCAACGACGGTCTGGGGCGGAACCCGACGTTCCCGCATGCCTGGCGGTACCGCGACTACGTGATCGACGCGTTCAACTCCGACACGCCCTTCGACCGCTTTGTTGCCGAACAGATCGCTGGCGACCTGCTGCCGAGCAACTCGGACGAGCAGCGCGATCGCCATCTGATCGCGACGGGTTTCCTGGCAATGGCAGCCAAACCGGCCAAGGCGATGAACAACAACTTCGACATGGACGTTGTCGCCGATCAGATCGACGTCGTCGGTCGCGGTATCATGGGCCTGAGTGTCGCCTGTGCCCGTTGCCACGATCACAAGTTCGATCCCGTGCCGATGCGCGAGTACTACGCGATGGCCGGCATCTTCACGAGTACCGAAACGATGTGGGGTGTTGCCGGCCACGAAAACCTGACCGCTACGTCAACCAGCCTGCACGTTCTGAAAGCGGCCCCGAAAGTCCTTCCGCCTGCGGACTTTGTCGAAACTGTCATTCTCACTGAGTCCGCAACAGGGCTCTCGAAGAAGATCCCCAAATCTCAATGGCCTGCTGGGACGCCACTGGCGATGGGTGTTCGCGATAAAGCGAAAACAGAAGACGCAAAGATCAACGTTAAGGGCGACGCGAAGAAACTCTGTGACGTTGTCCCTCGCGGATTTGTCTCGGCCTGCGGAATCGAAGAGCCCGTCGCCATTGCCGAAAAACAGAGCGGACGGTTGGAACTGGCTCAGTGGCTGACACGGCCCGGCCATCCCCTGACCGCTCGCGTCGCCGTCAACCGCGTGTGGCAGCACCTGTTCGGCGAGGGCATTGTCGCGACGCCGGACGACTTCGGCGTCTACGGAGCGAGACCGACGCATCCACAATTGCTCGACCATCTGGCAACCAGGTTTGTCCAGGACGGCTGGTCCGTCAAACGACTGATTCGCGCGATCGTGCTCAGTCGAACCTACCAGCTTTCGAGTACTGCGTCTCAGGAGCTGCTCGAACAGGATTCAACGAACGCCCTGCTGACGCGTCACAACCGGCGCCGTCTGGATGCTGAGTCGATTCGTGACGCCATGCTCGCCGCCAGCGGCCAGCTCGACCTGCAGCCCGCCGATGGCTCACTGATCCGGCACCGCGACATCCTGGTCAACCTGGCCGGCAACCTGCACGAGCCGAGTACGAAGCGCAGCGTCTACCTCTGCTACCTCCGCAGCTCTCCGCCACCGGAACTCGCGGCTTTCGACCTGCCCGAGTTCACCACGGTCACTGGCAAACGCGACCTGAGCACCATTCCTGCCCAGGCACTGCACATGTTTAACAGCCCGTTCGTGATCGCTCAGTCAGAAAAACTTTCCGAGCTGCTGTTGACCACAACCGAGAATGACTCCGCTCGAGTTGCCCTCGCCTTCCAGCAAGTGCTGAGCCGAGCGCCGGACCAGAGCGAGTTGGATCAGGCCGTCGAACTTGTCCGGCTCACGAATTCCGAGCTGGAATCCGAAAACAAAGCCTGGGCCACTCTGTGCCAGGCGTTGCTTACGGCGAACGAATTCCGGTACGTTGACTGACCCACCAGACCTTCATCTGTCGCCGACTTCCCACCGCGAAAGCTGTGATATGAACTTATCCCGACGAAACATGCTGCAGTCCGCGTCGTGCGGGTTTGGGTTTCTGGCCTTGCAGGGGTTGCTGTGTGAGCAGGCTCGGGCGGCTTCTACGGGTGGTCTGGCTCCGAAGGTTGCGACACACGTGGCGCGAGCGAAGCGGGTTATCTTCCTCTGCATGAGCGGCGGACCGGCGCAGCTGGATACGTTCGATTACAAACCGCAGACCGGCAAGAAGCCGCATCCGGGGTCGGTGTTCCGGTTTCGCCAGCATGGTGAGAGTGGCCTGCAGATTTCAGAGCTGCTGCCCGAAACGGCTCGACACGCGGACAAGCTGTGCGTCATTAACGGAATGTACGCTGACACGGGAATTCACGCTCAGTCGTTTCTGCAGTTGCACACGGGCGACCGACTGCGAGTGAGACCGAGCCTAGGTTCGTGGGTCACGTATGGGCTCGGCACCGAGAACCAGAACCTGCCGGGGTTCATCAGCCTGAACACGTCGAAGAGTTCGATCTATTCGAGTGGCTTTCTGCCATCGATCTATAACGGCACTCCGATCGGTGTGAATGGCGAGAACATGAGCCAGGCGACGATCGCCAACATCGAGAGCGATCATCTGCCGCTGTCGATCCGGCGCCGACAGCTCAACTTCGTGCAGAGCCTCAACCGCCAGCATCTGGCCGCGCGGCCTGGCGACACGAAACTCGACAGCGTGATTGAGTCGATGGAACTTGGCTTCCGGATGCAGTCCGAAGCGCCGGACCTGCTCGACATCAGCGGCGAGACGCAGGAGACGCTCGAACGCTACCGCGTCGGGCAGCAGAAGGAGTCAGTCGGTACGTGCAAGGTGTCCGACTTCGGCCGCCAGTGCCTGCTGGCTCGACGCTTCAGCGAAGCCGGCGTCCGGTTTATCGAGGTGAATCATGGCAGCTGGGACCAGCACAAGAATCATCGCCGCGATCTGACCGAGAACTGCAACGTGACGGACGCTCCGATTGCCGCGCTGCTTGACGATCTGGAACAGCGCGGCCTGCTCGATGAAACGCTGGTCATCTGGGGCGGCGAGTTCGGTCGGCCCGGCCTGACGCCTGGCGACGGCAAGGACGAGACCGGGCACAACTCGAACGGCTTTACGTTCTGGCTGGCTGGTGGCGGCGTCAAAGCCGG